>JALGUR010000164.1 GCA_029820565.1 Candidatus Zipacnadia bacterium | reverse complement strand
TGAGGCATATGTGGTTTTGCATGCGCCGGGGGGTTCTGCCTCGTCCACCAATATCGTCAATAATCTCGAGGATTGGCTGGCCGGGTATGAGCCCGATGTAGTGCTGTTCAACTGCGGCCTGCACGACATTATGACTCCCGCCGACCGGTCAGTTACCCTCCCCGACCAATATGAGACGAACTTGCGAGGTATTCTCAATAATCTGACTGAGCTGTCTTGCTCACCGCGTATCGTTTGGTGCAGCACGACCCCGGTTATTGATAAACGGCATCAAGCAGTCAACCCGTTTGCCCGCCATAACGAAGACGTCATCGCCTATAACCAGATTGCCGATCAAGTGATGACTGCGGCAGATGTAGAGACGATAGACCTATATGACTGCGGCAGATGTAGAGACGATAGACCTATACGAAGTCGTCGTGAACAATGGTCCGGATGCATTACTGACAACGGATGGAGCTCACTTCACCGAGCAGGGCTACCAGATTCTGGCCGAGGCCATAGCCAACTATCTTACCGCAGGGTCATAGCAGACACCGCCCCATCAGCGAAGGCTTGCTGCCTCCACTTGGTGGTAGCTGCGACTAACTGTACGCCGACTGGGTTTATAGGCCACCACCCTGGCTAACCGCCGAGGCACCAGCCAATAGCACCGCAAAGATGAACCACAGGATCGAGATGGCGACTCCCACCAGACCAATTATCCAGCCCCACTTGGACCAGACGGCCTGAGTCTGCTTGAACTGTTCGATGCTGTCAAAACGGCGATGCTGCCAGGCCCATTCGCTGCCCTTGACGCCCAGGACGATGCTCCAGATCCAGCCCAGACATAAGGCCAGCAGCGAAAGCCAGACATTGTGGGCAATGCCCCAGATCCAGCTCAGCCAGAACGCCCCCCAGTTCCAGCCCTTGATCTCCTCGGGCACCGGCCCGCCGGTTCCCGAGGTATTGCCTACTGGGACGTAACTGCTGGGCGGAGGTGGAGGTGGTGGCGTCGGCCCGCCAGGTGGGGTGGACGGCGGCTGGGCTCCCTGTCCGAACTGCTGACTCTCATCGTTCTCGCTCATCGTAGTCCCCCTTCTCGTGCTACCGCAGATAGCTGGGATACAAACCGCAAGGGTATTATACATGTTGGGTGCAGCTTTGGGCAAGCTCGCAGTGCCCAGTCACCCCTTAGGGGCGTCAGGGATGGACCGTAAATCGCACCTCAGCCAGGGGTGCCTCGGCCATAGCGTCATATACTGCCACGCGATATTCTCCGGCGGGCAGGCCCCTGTCTTCGGCCTGCAACCAGGCAGCTCCGCGCCCGGCAGCTCCCTTCATAGTCAGCTTCTGCGCAGCCGACTCCAGGCGCTGGTCACCACCATACCACTCCACCCGTAATTTCTCGCCCCTGGTGCCATTGATGTAGGCAAAGGCTACATAGATCCGGTCCTGCGGAGCGAACTTGCTCACCGGCTGCTGAGGCTCACTTGTCGGAGTAACTTCCCGGGCAGTGACGCAGGAGACCACGCGGACCTCGCCGACTTTTGAAGGCTGCGAAGCCATTATTTTCATGCCCGGCGCGAACTTGTCCTCGCCGGCCGGTGGGCTTAGAACAACATATCGCCCGGGCCGGGCATCTTCTCCCTCTTTCTGGCCCTCTGGCGCAATGTCAGGCTTGTTGCCCTGAGCCTCTATTGCTTGCAAGTCGGTCAGTAATCCCAAATCCTTCCCATCACGCCACCAATGAATAGTTATCCGGGCATCAGCGGCGAGTTGAGGAAAACTGTAAAAGCAGTAGATATGATTGGCGGTGGCGGGCAGCAGGTCGGGAGTAGTCGGCGGCGGGTTCTTCTCGGCGCTGAAGATGATAAACTGCTCACGGGACGAGCTGGGCCTCGGGGGAGGGGTCAGAGCGCGAGTCGACTTATCTTCCGAGACTGTGTGCGCCCGGCTGCGCAGGTTCCAGCCAGCCACAAACCCGGCAGTCAGCGCTGCCAGACTCAGGCCGAGCACAACCAGTTTGTATTTGCCCCTGTTCATTAGCGCTGCCTCAGCCCGTGACAGCACGCCCGCCTCATATCAGTCGCTGCCCGTAATCTGGATTGTCCTGCGATAAGCCGAAACATCCTGATTGATAATACCCTTGATGCGGTACAGGCCGGGCGGGAATCCGCTTTCTCCCTCCGGTACTGTCCAGCGCGTGGAAACCTCGTAGCTCTCGGCGGCGGCTAACTCCCGCTGCTGTAGAGCCATAGTGAA
>JALGUR010000095.1 GCA_029820565.1 Candidatus Zipacnadia bacterium | reverse complement strand
ATCGTCTGTAGCGGTGTTCAGGGGATAGCAGGTCTGACAGCCGAAGAGAGGGAAAGCCTAAGGGCAGCACTAAGACAGATGGGTCCAATTCAGAGCGTGGCGACGAAGAGTAACAAACATCCGACTACTGATCATCACAGGAGGCGACACTAATGACCCCCGAGGAACTGAAGGCCATTCTGCGCGGGGTATTGCCGGTGCAACTGGTACCGTTTACTCCCGATGGCGAGATAGATGTTGAGGGACTTAAGGAAAACACCCGGTTTTTGGTTGATTTTGCCCAGGGGAACGGAGGCCGAGATGTAGTCATACTTGCTAATGGCAGCACCAGCGAATGCTACGCGCTGTCTGCTGACCAGCAAAGGACTGTTATTAGAACAGTGGTGGAAGCCAGTGCGGGGGTGCCGGTGATTGCGGGGGTTAGTGAGCCAGGCACCGAATTGACGGTCGAGTTAGCCCGATATGCCGAGCAGGCGGGGGCGGTGGGCCTGATGGTGATGCCGCCCTATTATCATTATCCGACTCGCGAGGGCCTATATTGCCACTACGAGGAGATTGCTAACACCGTGGGAATAGGGATAATGCTGTACAACAACCCCGTGGTTTCCGGCTCGTGGGTGCCTGCCGACCTATTGAAACAGATTGCCCAACTACCTGAGGTAATAGCGATTAAGGAGAATACCGTGAGTATAACCCAGTACTACGATATGATCAGGAACTTTGCGCCCGATGAATTGAACTTGATCTGCGGGCTGGGGGAAAAGGAGTACATAGCGGAGGCGGCGTATAGATGTGATGGTCTGGTGTCAGTGATTGGCAATTTTGCCCCCGATTGGTCTTACCAGGTCTATGAGGCGGGCCAGAATAAGGATTTTGGCAAAGCCAATGAGCTACTGGCCCAATTTGAGCCATACTATGGTGTGCTGGACAGTGTGCATAGGAGCCATCCGTACGCCACCATAATGCCGGACACCAGGCAAGAAAACTACGCCTACCTGGCCGTAGGCAAGAGTGCCATGGATCTGGTGGGACTGCGCGGCGGCTCGGTGAAGCTGCCTATGATTGATCTGACCGCGGCAGAGAAGCAAATGCTAAAGGCGGCTCTGGAAGAGATAGGTTTGATTTAGCTGGCCAGCGGCAACAAGGAAGGTATTGCGTGGGCAAAATCAAGCGCATCCGGCGGGTGGCGATGGCTAACGGGTGTAGTTGCTCGCCGGCGGCTATCTTACTTGAGCCGTGATTGACCCGGAGTCTGCTACAGCAGCGGGGTCGAACCGTCATAGGTTACATAGCGCGAGGCCCCCAGGGCAATGAACGACCGTGATTTGACCAACTCCATGTCCAGTTCGACGCCCAGCCCGGGCCGCTTCCCCAGTTCGTTGATGTCAACATGGCCTTGGACAAGCGGCACTTTGAGTGTCTGGACCTGATCGAACCAAGGCTCCAGGCGGCAGTGCTCGAGGATCAGGAAGTTCTGCATGGCCGCGGCCGCGTGTGCGGAGGCGGCCAGAGCAACTGGGCCGTACGGATTATGCGGAGCCATCCGAATCCCATAGATCTCAGCGAAATGAGCGATCTTCATCAGTTCGCTGATACCGCCGATGTGGCAGGTATCTGCCTGGCAGACGTCAATGGCCTGCTGTTCGAACCACGGGCGGAAGTCCCAACGGGTAATCTGCCGCTCGCCGATAGCGATGGGCACATCGGGGAAGTCACGTTTGAGCCTCAGCGTCGGCTCGAGTGTGTCCTGATTGGTCGGTTCTTCAACGAACAGCAAATTCAGGGGCTGAAGTCCTTCGATCAGGCGGTGGGCTGACTGTGGTGTGAACATGCCGGCCGCGTCCATCATCAGGGCCACGTCAGGCCCGAACAACTCGCGCAACTGCGTGAACTGCTCGATTGCCACCTGGGCCTGCTTCTGACAGTCGTACGGCTTGGTCAGGGGACCCCAGCCGCTCTTGAAGGCGTCGAAGCCCCTCTCAATGGTGCCCTTGACGGCCTCCTCCGGGGTGCGGGCGCCAAAATCGTTACGGGCGTAGCAGCGCACCTTCTCGCGGACCTTGCCCCCCAGTAGCTTGAACACAGGCAGGCCGGCGGCCTTGCCGGCGATGTCCCACAGCGCCTGGTCTATCCCGCTCATCGCGCTGGTGTGCACTACACCCTTTCGCCACCAGAAATCCCGGTGGCCAAGCTGCCAGATCCGCTCGACATCGGTTGGATCCATGCCCAGCAGTCGCGGCTTGAGTTCGGTTTCCACCTGGGCCTTGACGGCCATCTCGTGGTACTCGGTGGTAGCTTCGCCCCAGCCCGCGATGCCTTCGTCAGTATCCACCTGAACGAATGTCCAGTTGCGACGGACCTGGGTGTTGTCCAGGGTGGGGATGCTCATTATATGGCATTGAATGTCAGTAATCTTCATTGCATGTCCTTTTCTGACCTAAGAGATTTTCGGATGGTTAAGGGGCAGCCCGTGGACACCGACGCCATCAAAGCGGTGAATCGTGGCATTGTCCAGCGACGCGGCCAGGATAATGTCAAGATCCGGGCCGGCAAAGGCCACGTCCGTCGGGCCCCGCAGCGCCTCGCCCTGCCAGTCTTCGCAGAACAACTCCCGCCGCTTGCTCTCCAGGTTGAAGGTGTAAATGACGTCGGGGCGGTGGCAGGCGATCCAGAGCAGGTCGTCGCTGTCAAAGGCGATGCCGTCAGGGATGGTGAAAGGCATGTGCACCACGCGTTCAAAGGCACCGGCTGAGCCGTCTTCGTTGATCGCGACCCGGGCGATGCTCGAGCCAAATGTTTCCACAAAGTACAGGTATTTCTCGTCGGCATCCAGGGCGATGGCGTTGGGGGTATTGACTGGTTCAGGGTACCAAAGCTCTGCCTCGCCGCCACCAGGGGGAATCTTGTAAAGACTGCCATTGATCGTCTCGGACCAGTCCCCGCTGTCGGACAAATACATGTTGCCCTGCTTGTCGAAGGCCGGGTAGTTGGTGCACATAAACTTCTCTCCGCCTGGACCGGTGGCGTAGACGCTCATCTCGCCATTAGGGCTAATCTTCAGAATCTCCCCGGCGGTGTGGGCGACATACAGGTCCCCATCGGCGTCCACGACCTGACCCAGGCAGCGGGCTTCGGTCTGGGCGAACTGTTCGCACGTATTGGTGGCCAGGTCGACGCGGTAGACCTGACAGCCCGTGCCCGTGGTGTACACTTCACCCTGGGGTCCTACGGAGAGCGACTCAGGATGGTCAACTCCACCAATGTGTACGATCTTTTTCTTGTCAAACGGTTGGACCATGAATCCTTTCCTCCTTCTTAGAGTTTTGATGGTTGCTCAAGTTCGGGGTATAGAGGCAAGTCCACCGGCAGGCCACCTTTTTCGGCCGAACGGTAGACGGCTTCCATCATTTCGACACAGCGCAGCCCTTCCACCCATGTCAGGCAAGGCGGGCGGTCTTCCAGAATCCACCGCGCAAAGTCCGATATCTCCAGGCGAAACGCATGGTCAAAGCCCAGGTCATCAAATCGTTCGTGATGCGGTTGCGCTTCGTCATCTCGCTGCCAGTACAGGTCGATGTATTCCATCTCCGGGATCAGCTTGAATCCGCCATGTTCGCACTGGCCGATGGGTCCCTGAGCCTGGCGGAACGTGTGAAGGGGAAACAGCGAACTGCCGTTGAGGGAGGCCAACGCGCCGGACTTGAACTCAAAGGTGGCGTTGATGACGTCGGGGGTGGGCCAGCGACTATCGTTCTGCAGGCCATACATGCCCCAAACGCGACTGGCCGGGCCACACATAGCGCCAAACCAGTCGATCACGTGTACGCCCAGCCAGGCAAGAGGCCCGCCGCTGAGCTCCGGGTCGGCCCACCACGTTTCATACATGTTGTACGGACGCATGTCCATGTACTCCGCAACGGTGATCGAAAGCGGCTTGCCCAATAAATCATCGTCGGTCAGCTCGATCATCCTCGCCCACGGCGGGCGCAGCCGTCGCTTGTGGCCAATCATCAGCTTCACATTGTTTCGTTGACAGGCACGCACCATCTCCCAGCACGCCGCCACGGTCGGGGCCATTGCTTTCTCACAGTACACGTGCGCGCCAGCCTCAGCGGCTGCGACCGTGATCTCGGCGTGTACGAAATTGGCCGCCGTGATCAACACCGCATCAAGTTCTTCCTGGGCCAACAAGTCGCGGTAGTCGGCGTACGTCGGGGCCCCCACGCCCAGCTGTTTTGCGGCAGCCTCGGCTCGTTCAAGTATCGGGTCGCACAGAGCTACAATATCCGCCACCGCCAGTGCACGCCGCCCGAAGCCTGCCCCGAAGTCACCGCAGCCAATTAATGCGAAACGTAGTTTAGCACCCACGCTCTTTCTTCCTCTGCATGGAGTTAGCCGGTCCGGCGCTTTCGAGCACTTTCCAGGCCCAGCTGTTAATCGGGACTTCTGCCATATAGGTGCTTAGTTGCTATTATCTTCTCTGCCGGATAGAGCGATTCCTCCGTATGCCGACAGTTTATGGGCAAAAAATCAGGGATTTGAACGCTCCTGACGAGCTTTTCCAGCCCAAACTGAGCAATCTTACGGGGTTTTGCACAAACAGCAGGCATAGTGCTCACTCAGCATAAAGAAGACTACGGATCCTTGGCCGCCTTGGTCCACTGTGAGCCCCGCCCGGTACTCGGACGCGACCCGCTGTAGAATCTCAGCAAACAGCTCCTCGGATGCGGCTACCTTCGCCATCGGGAAGATTATATGTCGAACATGGTGAGGCGCAGGGAAACTTGACCTGATAGTACGGAAAAGAGGGCGTGAGGTCCCAAAACCAATCTACGTAGTGTGAGAAGTCCAGATGTAGCGGCATGTAGGCTTGCGGTGGCAGCCTTGACTTCTGCTTCTGCAAAAGTCATCATCTCTGCATATTCTGGCACCTCCTGCTGATATTGCTGTCCCCACTGGCGACTCTCTGTCTTCGTCTGCTGCGTGAGCATCGCGACCGGGAGATCCTCGCTCTCCGCCAGCAGGTGCTGATCCTTCAGCGTCGGCTGACCAAACGTCCCCAACTGACCCACAGTGAGGTCACACCGAGATCGCGAGTGAAGTACGGAAGTTGGGGTTTATGGGCCTCGGGCGATCAACCATAGCACGCATACTCAAGAGATATGGGTTTTTCCCGCCTGCCCACCGTCGGGGCCTGGCGGCCCCGATTACGTTGGCCTGCTCTTACCCCGAGGCCCCTTCGTCCAGGTCGGCTGCCTCAAGGTCCTCTGCGCGTGGGTGGGGATGGGCCGGCAGCGTCGCCGTGACAAGGATCAACGTGCCGACCATCACGGCGGCCGCCACCCAGAAGCTGGTGGTGAGACTCCACGTGTCAGCGATCCTACCAAGGAGGGCTGGGGCGAAGCCTACCGGTGCGGAGATCAAGGCCACCAGGGCCATGTTGCGGCGGATCTGCGACTTGGGCGAGCAACATACAATATAATTGGGGTAATAGACTCCCATAAGCTCGCCGGCTCCGCTGAGACCGAAGGCAAAAAGGAACGACATCCCCCGGGCGAACAGAATCCACAGGACGCCCGCCAGGTCCAGCAGGGTGGTCAGGACCATGCAGGTCCGGGGACTGGTGCGAATCAGCACCCAACCCAGGAGCAAACCGGCCAGGACCTTGCAGGAGAAGCGCAGGGCATTCTGGTAGCCCACGAGGGCTTCCGCGGGTAGATCCACCACCTCTTTGGTGTACAAGACCATGTTATTCTGCACCGTGTGGCCAGCGTAGAATAGCAGATAGCTCACACAGGCGATGAGGATGAGGCGGTAGCTCAGAAAGCGACCGAAGCCGCCCAAGACTGCCGTGACGAAGGGTTTTCTCTGGGCATCAACTCTCGGCACAGGGATGACGTACAGACGCGCCAGGTACGCAGCTAGCCCCATGATCGGCGTACTCGCGCCGAAGAGGAGGGCGAAATTGTACGGATAGGATATCGGCTGCCATAGGGGCGGCTGCCAGCCGAATACATTGTTGGTGAGAATCAACTGCGATCCTAACGACCCCACCACGGCAAATATGGGCCCAATGCCGAACGCGAGGGTGAAGGCTCTACCCCGCCTTGATTCTGCGACACCGCGGGCCAGCGCCTCCCAGTTAAAAGTCCACACCACACCGTTGGCACCGCCCAGCACCACGGCGTGCACGACTAGGGAAGCGATGCGAAACGAGTCCCAAGCCGAGCCCGGCAGAAGGATCACAAGGGTGACAATTGCACCCATCGCGGCGCTGGTCAGATAGGCGATGCTCAGGCTGATTTTCAATCGTCTGGTCTGCGGCACAAGCCACGCGATGATCACGGGAAAGCCCGCCATGAGCAGATAGGCAGTGCTGGGCAGGTTGGCAACCATCTTGGAGGCGCCGAGCCTCTCGCAGAACGCGGCCTGGGTGAACCCCACGTACAGCACGGGGGCGGCAAGGTAGATCAGCGAGGTCAGGGATGCATAGACCAGGGCGTTGCGCTTCTGCAGACGCAAGTCTAGGGCCACCTCGCCGGCTTTCACAGCCAGATCTTCCGCCTGTGCGGTTTTCTTCAGTCGCTGTGGAGATCGAGACTTCTGATCCTCTTTGCTCACTGTCGGCCTCCTGATCCTCTCTGGCACTTTCATATTCTTTGTTGCTGTGTAGCATTCCCTGCTTAGTGCACTTATTCCTCCTGGTGGGGATCATTTAGCTGATGAAACCCGAAATTAGAATAGTTCTGACGAAGATTCTGGCCCAAATCTGAGCAAGTATGACAGCTCTGGGGCGATAGCAGACACAGTCCTGTCTGCGTACGAGCAAAACCACCGATGCTTCGCTGCTTTAGGTCATGGTCATCCGGCGCCGGGCGCTAAGGCCCAGATTGACCGCAGAATCTCCGCAAACAACTCGTTGAGTATGGCTGCCTCGGCCAGTTGGAGAATCATTGGACGGGCAAGGCCGACCACATCGACTCGCAGAATAAGAAGGGCCGCCTGGGATTCTCCAGGCTCCCCGGAACCCCTCAAAATCCGAACTTTTTGGCTCGTACTTAACATAATATCGTACGTCAAGCCCGAATTTGCCTCAAATGGACGTCCAGAGCGGTCTGGATATCGGTACGGGCTGACAATCCAATCGCTACTCCCGCACCCAGAGGCACACAAAGTTCGGAAAGAGACCTCTGAGGAGAGGGCTCAGCGGTTCTGGGCTCTGCTGGACTCCGGCCAAGTGAAGAATAGAGCGGAACCAGCCCGAATGCTCGGCTGCTCAAGGGCGTGGGTGACGAAAGTGCTGCGTGTGATTTGATGAACCGTATAATGTACAACAAAGACGTAGCAACGCTACGGATCCCTTGCCCTTTGTCGACAGGCAGAGCGATGCTAACTGAATTTTACGGTCAACATATGGGTAGCGCAGGAAATACAGGGATCGTAGGCCCGCACCAGCATCTCCAATTGCCGGGTTATCTCCTTACGGGTTCCGCTGGCTATCTGAGGAACGAACTGGCGCATATCAGCGTCAAGATTGGCCAGATTCTGGGCGGTAGGGATCACTAGATTGGCGCTGACGCACTTGCCCTGATCATCAA
>JALGUR010000094.1 GCA_029820565.1 Candidatus Zipacnadia bacterium | reverse complement strand
TCAATCTCACCAGCCTCCAGCAGGGCCAGCAGGTCGGTCTCCTTGGGACGGATGTACTTGTCACCGTGCTTCTGGAGCAGGGCGTCGGTCAGGCCAGGCAGTCCATAGTGCTTTTCGGCGAGTTGGAAGACCATAACCGTGCGGTACCCGCAGGGATCACTGTTAGGATCGGAGCGACCGAACGCCACATCGTTCTCAAGCAGAATCTCCTGCCAATTGTCAGGGCCAATCTCGTCGGCTCTATTACTTCTTTCCGTGTAGACTAAGGCCATCTCGTTGGTGGCGAACTTGATATTGAAATCGGCCTGCTGTGGCATTAGCAGGTTCTCAACAACCTTGTAATCGGCAGAAGCCAGCACATCACAGGCACGCCCCAGGTCACTTATCTTCCGCGCGCAGTCGCGGCTGCCGGCGGCCTCGGCCTTGACAGTAACTTCGGGATGGCGCTGCTCGAATAGAGCCGACACTTTGCGCAGGGGCCTCTGACAACCACTCATCGGTGTCAGCCCCATTATCGCCAACGCTAACACGCCATATATAACCGATGAAGTTATCGTTACGTGGTTGACTCCTTGCATCAACACGGCTTTCTGGGCGAGAATGCTCCTGCCACCACGGTTGGAATTGGTTGGATTTACCCCTGACAACCTTGAATTCTCCCGGAATGGGTGTAGACAGTGATGCGGTCGTCACGGACAAAGCCACAAAGCGTAATGTTACAGCGCTGAGCCGCGTCAATAGCCAATGATGAGGGCGCAGAGACCGCAGCAATTAACTCTAAACCTGCGCGGGCAGACTTCGCGACCAATTCAAAACTGACCCGCCCTGATAACACGACCCCGCAGCTGGCCGTTGGTATCCCCTCCAGCAGGCACTTGCCGATAGCCTTGTCCAGGGCATTGTGGCGACCAATATCCTCGCTGAATGCGATTATCTCGCCCGCACCCGAAAATATGGCCGCCGCGTGCGTGCCTCCGGTGCGCGAAAAGATGCGTTGCCGCCCCCGCATCTGTTCTACAACGCTCAGGAGTAAGGACGTCGGCGCGCGTAGCGTTTCGCCGACAGTGGACATGCCAGACAAAAGCCCCTCGCCCACCTCCCGACTACCGCACATACCGCAGGAACTGGTTATAATCAGGTTACGCTGCGCATCCTGTGCCCCTTCGGGATTGGCGATTTGCATGCGGACGACGCCACGATCATCGTCGCGGTAATGAAGGACACTAATGTCATTCCGGCTTGAGATTATTCCTTCCGTAAAGGCGAATCCGACTGCGAGCGCGATGCTGTCGCCGGGAGTACATAGTAGCGAATAGCAACCCACGCCCTTAATATCTACCACGAGGACGTCTTCTACGACCACATAGTCAGATTCCCGCACGGGTGCCGTGTCTTCGGCCCGGAAGCGCAGCGGCTGGACCGGCCGTATGGCTTGCTGGGGAAGGATATCTGGGTCTACGGCCTTGCCATCAGCCACTGGCTCTCTCCTTGACTCAATGTATGTCCAATCCGTGCAACATAAAAATAAGGTGTTCCATAGTAAGCAGGATTTCCCCCATGTACTCTTCAACCGCCTTGACGCTGCCGGGAAGTGTATATATCAAAGTCTGTCCGCAAACTCCAGCGACTCCCCGGGTCAGCAAGGCATTAGGATTCTGGGCGCCGAATGTGACCCGTATCGCCTCCATTATGCCTGGGATGAGTTTATCGCAGACTCCAGCCACCGTCTCGGGCGTGATGTCCCTGGGCCCCACGCCTGTGCCACCCGTGGTAACAACAACGTCCACACCTTCCGCCACGGCCTTACTCAACTCTGTGCGCAGTTTGTCAGCATCATCAGGTAGGATAGTTTCCTCAATCTGTGGGTGCCAGCGCTTGCCCTTTAAGAACGCCTCCAGCAGTTCCCTCACCCGGGGCCCGCTGCGGTCGGTGTACTCGCCCGCAAAGGCCCGGTCACTAAGCGTAATAATCTGGAACTTCAACGGACGTGGCAGGTATTCGGCGAGATCGCCCGGCTGGATAGTGCCGCCGGCCACAACGCGGCAGAAGATGCCCTCTATCGGCATGATGCAGGTTCCGACCTGCTTGTAGATGGCACAATTCTCCCCATGACACTCTTTTCCGATTTGGCTGACCTCCAGTTCCACCTCAGCAATACGAAAACGGTCCAGCACGGCCACTGTGCTCAGGTCAATACCGCACAGGTCAATGTTCTCGCCGAAGTCGCCCGGAGTCAGTTCAATCTCCATCTGCGCTGTAAAGCGGTCAATGCTGTCCTGGCTAAGCAGGCTGACCTGGCGGTGCCAGAGGCCGGCGTGGGCATCGCCGATGATGCCTTGCGCATCCAGGTGAATATGGGGCACAGGACGCTTGACCGTGCCCTTCTCTGCCGAGATATTTACCGAAACGACCTCACCGTTCTCCGACATCCCGCTTCACCTTCTCTATCAGAAAAATGTCGCCGATGCGCATATCCTTATCCACTGCCTTGCACATATCGTAGACTGTTAGCAGGGCGACACTGACCGCAGTCAGGGCCTCCATCTCCACACCGGTCCGACCAACGCAAGCCACCTCACTCGTAGCAATAACTCGGTCCTCTGCCAAGCGCAGTCGCACGTCAACCTTGTCCAGCACCAGCGGATGACACAGCGGAATAAGTTGCCCAGTTCGCTTGGCGGCCTGGATACCGGCAATCTGCGCTACGGTTAGCACATCGCCCTTCTTCATATGATTCTCGGCTATTAAGGCCACCGTCTCCGCCGACAGGCTAATACCGCCGGTAGCACGGGCAACGCGCTGTTGGGGAACCTTAGGGCCGACATCTACCATCTTAGCCCGGCCTTCATCATTTACGTGAGATAAACGGTTCATGCTATCCTCCGATGCCGTGCATCCAGTTGTGCATGCAGGGGCCGCCGGCGGCGGGTTTCTCCCGGATGGCCTGCTTCAGAGCCTGGACTGCACCTAACTTCCGCACGCCGAAAGCAATATCCGAAAACAGGCACGGTCTTATCATACCATCGCTGGACAAACGCACTCGGTTACATCGCGGACAGTCGCCCCCTGAGCCCCCCTCTACCACCGAGAACTTACCACTCGGCAAATCCATCATGTGAATAAAACGTACCTCCAGACCGTTTTGACGAGCGAACTGAGCTACACTGATGGCATCCGGCTCCGCCGACGAGTTGGTGACTACGCAGTTTAGTTTTATGGGAACCAGTCCGGCCTTGCGGGCTGCCTTAATGCCCGCGAATACCCGCTGCACGTCGCCACCGCCGGTAATCTCCGCATAGCGCCGCGGATCGGTGGCATCCAGGCTTATGTTGACTCGGCGCAGTCCGGCGGCGGCCAGAGCATCGGCGCAGTCGGCAAGCAGAATACCGTTAGTGCTCATAGCCAAGTCCTGGATGCCCTGAATCTCCGCCAGCATCCCCACCAGCACCTCAATATCGCGGCGCACCAGCGGCTCTCCCCCGGTGAGCCGAACCTTGTTAAACCCTATGCGAACCGCTGCACGAGCCACTTCCACAATCTCCTCAAATGACATAATCTGCTCGCGCGGGAGCAATCTAATGGCCCCCTCGGGCATACAATAGTAGCAGCGCAGATTGCACCGGTCCGTTACCGATATCCGCAGATAGTTAATAATGCGGCCAAAGCGGTCAGTCATAGGCGGTCCCTAACCAGTGGCGTGAAAGTAACAACATCGCCGGGGCGAAGTTCGGTAACACCCCTGGGGATGATAAAGAAGCCGTCAGCCTGCGTCAGAGCGTGCAGGTGGGCCGAGCCGTGATATTCAACCGGCTGCACAGTTCCGGTATGAGTAAGCCATCCCGGCAGGTATTCTACCCTCTCGGCCTTGCGGCGCTGGAAATCGCTGGCCAGCGGCAGCGTGAACTCGCGCATCCCGGGCTCAGCCCCGGTCATTAGCGCTATCGCGCGCAGTACGAATAGATGAAATGTCAGGTACACCGATACCGGGTTTCCGGGCAGACCGAACACGACCTTGTCGGGCGCGGAAGCGTAGGTCATCGGTTTACCCGGCTTGACCGCGACACGAGTGAAGTGAAGTTCCAGACCTATGCCGGCCAGAGCATCAATGACGAAGTCAAAATCACCGGCCGAGACCCCGCCCGAGAGCACCACCACATCTGCCCGCTCCAAGGCGGTGTCCAGAGCCTGAGCAATGGTCTCCCGATGATCGGGCACAGACTGCTCGCTGACCACTACCAGCCCATACTGTGCCGCTAATCCCCGTAGCAGTGGGCTATTGCAGTCCATAATCTTTCCTGGCTCCAGCAGCGCAGGCGAGTCCACAATTTCATTGCCTGTTGATATGATCGCTATTCGCACGCGCTGAGCGACTTCAACCTCGGTGATGCCACAGGCAATGAGGTTAGCGATGTCCACAGCCCGGAGGAGAGTACCGGCCGGTAGTACCGTATCGCCACGACGGATGTCCTCGCCCTGCCAGCAGATGTTGGCCGGGCCGCCATGCTTGAGGACTTTGACTCGGTCGTCGTGTTGCTGGGCGTGTTCCACCATAATGACACACCCAGTACCGGATGGTACAGCGGCACCAGTCATTACCTTTACCGTAGTTCCCGGCTCCAGACCCTTAGTCCCCACCTCACCGGCGGCAATTGTCTGTGCCAGGCGGTATTCGTCGCGTTCATCGTCAGCCAGAATCGCATATCCGTCCATGGCCGACTTGTTGAACGGTGGCAAGTCGAGGCGGGAAGTCTGATCGGCAAGCAACACCCGGCCTAAGGCATCACGGACGGGAATCGTCTCGCGACGCAATTTGACATCCGCCAGTGTTTCATCCAGGATATGCAGAGCCTCGTCCAAGGGAATCATCTTAGCAGTATTGCTCATCAGGCGACTCCTCATAGTAACAGGCTGCAAACCGACCGTCAGCAAACTCGGCTACTTCGCGATTAAGACGGGTGAAGACCTTAAGCAGGTGCCGACCCTGCGCAGAAAGTGCCGATTGACCGCCCCCAGTGCCACCGGGATGCGCCACTATCAAGTCCCTGCCCAGGTGCGTCTCGGCCCTGTTAATCATATCCCAGGCATGACGATAACTGATGCGCGCGGCCCGCGCCGCGTCGCGGAGTGTGCCTGTGCGGGCCACGCCTTCCAGCAGCCACGCCAGCCCGGAACCGAAGGCATACATACCATCCATTTCAAGCCATACCTTGGTCCGCACCGCCAGATCCGAGTTACTGAGATAACGCTTCTGTTCGGCCAGCAGGTCGCAGATGGCCTGGCATAAGCGCCCATCAGGCAATTTGCCACGCAGGACCGGCTCCCAGTCGCGCACCGAAGCGCCCGGGTAGACCCACAAGTCCGCCTCGGAGCGGAGCAGGTCTGCGTCACTGCGAACGTCGGTCTGCCCGCGAATGGCGTCCAAGAAAATGACCATGTCACCGGCGCCGCGGCGGGCCCAGGCGTTGGATTCAATCACGATATGTTGGTGCCCGCCGCTCTGTTGGGCAATGAAGGTGGCCAACTCCTCCTCAGTGTTGAAGAAGTTGGCCGGCTTGCCCACTTGCGGCTGACCATGCCCGCACTTGGCGTAGACCGAGTTGGGCAGCACCTCACACAGCCGCTGAGCCAGGTGGGTCTTGCCTACTCCACGTCCTGCTCCGCAAATCACCCACAGCATCACTTGAAACACCCCAGGGCGCAGTTGCGGACCTTGATGTTCAGGAAGTCAAGCAGTTTGCCCATTTGCCTCGTCCTTATTCCCAGTTTGACTGCTGCCCCTCGGGCAGTTTCACAGGCGATGAACCCCCCGGGATACAGCCGGCGCAAGCCGCAGCGGCGGCGCTCATCAGTATTCACGACCTGCACCGTACAGTCGGCACCATCAACTATATCCAAGTCAATGCCTTCTTCATTGAGGAAGTCCAGTAGCCGCTCCTGTATATCCCGTGGAACACATAGGCTACCTGTCATTAGAATCTCTCTCTCACCGTCTCACGCAGACCGTTATGCACAACTGTGCATAACGGTTACCTAAAATTATTGCGCATTATACCCGCAATATCCGTGGCAACCCCAGCGATCGCGACCTGCCTCTAAGATGTGATATTTCACTGCCCACAATATCGGGCAAATCACAAAGCCCGAGGGCCTGTCGCCGGCCCGAGGACGCCGCGCCTATTCTCTCGCTGGATGAATTTGGGCCATCCGCTAGAAGTCAATCACTGTGTCAAGCTCGTCGTGCGGGACGTCAAAGACGGTATTATGCGGCGGGAGCGGCTCGTCCTCGAAGAAATCCGGCAGGCGATCGTCCGCCGCCGTGAAGCCCGCGCGTGTGTTGAAGTCCCGCTCCTTGCGCAGTATGTCCTTGCCCAACTCCGTCCACCACTCCAGATCAACATTCGTGCCGAGGTGGGCATTGGTCATCGCCAATATCATTTCCAGTGCTTCAGGGCCGTCATACATAGTGTAAGTCGTAAACAGGCAAAGGCCAGTCGCATCCAATGCGGCAGTAGAGATCTGTAGTCGCCGCGACAGGTCCACTTGGCCGTCAGGTTTCAGTGGGTCTACATCGCCACCCAACTTAAGGATGTTCTGGTCGATGGCATAGCCGGACGTGTGGTCTGCTCCCATAGTTGAGGTGGCGTAAGTTACCCCTATCCCTTTGGCCGAGCGAGGGTCATAAGCAGGAAACGCCTGGCCCTTGACCACCGGAACGCGCCGTACCCCAAAAGCCTGCCCGGTTACCTTGGCCCCACTGCCAATGATGCGTCCCAGAGGCGTGCCAGCCCTTACCTCCTCCAGTAGCCCGATGGCCCCTTCGCCATCACCGAACTCAAGCAGCCCGGCGTCCATGACCACTCCGATGGTGGCGCCCATCTCAATGGTGTCTAGGCCGATGTCATCATCCATCCGGTCCATTCGGGCAATCGCGTCCAGATCACCAATGCCGCAGTTGGCCCCGTGCGCCCAGATGGTCTCATATTCTGGCTGCTTACTGACATATTCGCCATTTTCGTCCACGAATATCCCCGAGCAGGCGATGACACAGCCGTGGTGACAGGCGTGCTTGGCGTTGCCGCCTCGGGCCAGGATAGTTTCTCTCAGAGTCTCACCGTTGACGTTGTCGATTAATTCAAACTGTCCCTGCTGGAAGTTGCGGGTGGGATATAGCCCGGCGTCGTTAATGACTTGGGCCAAGTCATTTGTGCCATAAGTCGGTAGGCCGTCGCCCGTGACCTCGTTGTCTCTGAGCAATTGGGCGAACCGCTTGGCCGCTTTACTGAAAGCGTCGCGGTCAGCCGACTCCGGCCGCTGGCCCCCTTCTTTCTCAATCACTATGGCCTTCAGCCCTTTGGAGCCCATAACTGCCCCCAGACCACCTCGTCCCGCGTGTCGCGTGGGTCGCCCCTCCTCGTCAGTAACTGCAATGCTTGCCCCGGAAAGCCGCATTTCCCCCGCCTGGCCAATGGTTAGGCAGGAGATACTGTCCCCGAACTCAGCTTGCAGCGTGTCGGTGGTATCATAGTTGCCCAGACCCTTCAACTCGTTATCGATTACCAGTTCGGCGCCGTCGGCTGATATGTGCAGAACTCGGAGATTGTCATCCGCGGGAAGCCCCCCGACGACAATCCCGGCAATGCCCAGGCGCGACAGGGCATTACCAGCGTTGCCACCGACGTTGGACTCCTTGATGCTACCAGTGAGCGGGCTTTTGGCCCCCACCGACAGTCGCCCACCACACGGAGCCCCCGTGCCGCCCAGCCAGCCCGGCGCCACAACTAATTTGTTGTGCGCGGAGAGAGGGTGACAGGTTGGACAGACTTCAGAAGAGACAATAGACGAAGTCAAGTGTCGGCCCCCGGTGGGTTCTTTCTCCGAGGGCAATACCTCCTCTCTGACCGACAGATCTCCCATATTCACTCGCAGAAGCTTTCTCATAGTAGGTCCTCCTTAGTCAAAGTTGTGAGTGATGCCGTCCTCATTTGTTAGGTCTCTGATAAGACCCGCATCGTGGTCATAGGACGAATCTCTCCGCACAGGTGCAGGTGCCTGGGTATTAGGTTCTTTGCTCCACACGCTAATTCCTTCCT
>JALGUR010000027.1 GCA_029820565.1 Candidatus Zipacnadia bacterium | reverse complement strand
TCCCACAGTCGAAATTACCTGTTCGCCCAGTTCACCCACCACGATTATATGGTGATCGATGCCACACTGCCCATAAGTCTGCAGTGCCCGGAGGATAACCGGAACGCCGCCTACCTCAAAGCAGACCTTATGGGTAGCATCCGAGCGCATCCGCGTTCCTCGCCCTCCGGCCAGGATAATTGAGAAAATTGTCTCCTGCGCCACCCGAAACACCTCTTTTTATTCACACGGGCCCGTCCCCACTAAATCGAGCCGGGGGTATGGATACATCTATTCCCCTAACAAAACTCTCTCAATCTGAGGCATTATCACCTCAGGTGAGTGATACTCCCGCAAGTACGCGCGCACTCGCTCAGCATAATCCAAACTGTTCTCGCAAGCAAGCCGCACGGCTTTCACCAACTCGTCAATATTATGGCAATGAAACCCAAGGTTGTGCTCGCAGATCAATTCATCAGGATCAAAGGTAGAGACAACTGGCCGACCATGACTCCACGCCTGCAGAAAAGTATTAGGAAAACCCTCAATCGTTGACGTGCATAGATATGCCGACGCCCGAGCATAATACTTGTCTATCTCTCGAAACGGCACAAAGCCCAGGAAATCCACGTTCGGTATGTTTTCTGCACGAGCCTTGACCTCGTCATACAGGCCCGGATTGGCCTCCGCTGGCCCTCCCGCCATCACAAATCGAATACTTGGCAGCGCCTCGGCAATATCCAAGAAGAGGTGAGGCCGCTTCAACTCTATCATGCGCGCTGCCCATAATACCTCACGTGGGTCTGCCAATGGTACGAAATCACGGTCATCTGCTACTGGCCAAATATTGCGAATTAGTGCCGAATCCCGACCATGACGCTGTTTGAGTAATGTCTGCTGGTCACTAGTTTGAGCTACAATGGTCTCTGCATGTCTCAGTCCATAGCGAGCCAGCCATCGCTCATGCGTGCGTAGCCTTGAGTGGCTGCGATCATCACATACCGGATCTGTAATGGAAGCTAGCCACAGAACAAATTTCCGCTTAGCACCTCGGCAAGCCCAAGCAACCAGGCCATTCTGCCAACCCACGCCCATCTGTAAGTATATGTCAGCATCAGCTTGAGTTATGAGGCGCCGGCTGTTGGGCAGCGTGTGAGTAAAAAACCGTATCAACGGCAGTCCCTTAGTTGCTTTATTGACACTTATGAGACGGATGCCTTCGGATGTAGTACTTGTCAGGTTGCGGCCATGACGATCTAGGGCGAAGGTTACTGGCCAACCCCGCTGCGACAATCGCTGCGCTATCTCAGCAAGCTGGAGTTCTGCCCCACCGGCGCGCTCGCACTTCTCGCCGAGCAACATCTGCGGAACCGCGGGGCCTGTGTGGATAATGCAAAGAGCGGGCTTTGATTCTCTACTCCAGTACACGCTTTTGGTTTGTGCCTGCAGTTTGCTTGTCATCGATAAGCTCTCGCAGAAAGCCATCTAATTGGCCCATGATAGAGTCGAGAGAATGGTACTCCGAAACGTACTGGTGAGTCCGCTGACCGATTTCCTTTTGCAGCTCATGGCTGTGGGTTATTTCCTGTATTCGCTCAGACATTTCATTTGTACTTTCGCAGTGATACCCTAGGCGATGTCGGCAAATGACTTCGTCCGGGTCACAGGTAGCTACAACTGGCGTGCCAGTGCTCCAAGCCTGGAGGAATACGTTGGGGAAGCCCTCCTGCTCGGGTTCTGAAGTGCTGATTAGGACTCCAGCGCGCTCGAAGAGTTCCTTGATCTGGTCAAACGGTACAAATCCGAGGAAGTCTACGTTATTGGTGTGCTCTGCGCGGCGTTTTACTGTATCGTATAGGTCAGGATACGCTGGCATCTGGCCCCCCGCCATAACAAATTGCACCTGGGGCAGTTGGGAGGCAACATCCAATATCATGTGTGGTCTTTTCTTGGGCTGAATTGAGCCTACCCACAGCACGTGTTCTGCCGGCGAATTGTCGTGACTAGTGTCTTGCCACGGGGCAACATTCGGAATGACGAGCCCGCCCCGGCCGACATACCTGCACAGCAAAGCGTTTTGCTCATTGGTCTGGACAATCACAAGGTCAGCGTTGCGGATGCCGTACGAGGCCGCCAGTCGCTCCCAAAATGGCAGCGGCGACAATCCGCGGATGCCATACCAAGCGTCAGCATTCTTCCCAAACCAAAAGACGTATTCACGGCTTTTCAATCTACAAAAGCGGGCAATCACTCCAGCTTGCCCCACCAATCCGCGAGAAAGGTATATATCCGCGTCAATACTTTGCAGTGTACGCCATAGTTTCCAAGCCGCATACGAGCGTCCCCAAGCACGATGCTGCAGTTTTCTTCCTGGGTGGCCCGTCACAAGCCGAATTCCCTCAGCGGAATACGCAATGTTGCCCTGCCCGTAGTCGCCGACCAGAAACGATACCGCCCAGTTCCTGTGTCTAAGCTCCCGAGCCAACAGACACAGTTGAAGCTCAGCGCCGCCCATCGCGTCGGCGCCATCCCCTCCAAGCAAGTTTACGACGGCTGGGCTGGTCACCACAAAGCAAATCCGCGGTTCTTTAGCGTCTCGGTGACTCATCAGTATTTCGAATTCTCAGAGCAGGTTGATCTCGATACGTCTTCCACAAAGCCTTATTGAGGCTCACACGGATTCCGTCGTTGAATCGGGCGGCAGCTTCTCAGTCCTGTCAAGGAGAAAGGCATCGGTGTGACTCGCTAGCAAAGCATAGAAGACCCACAACACAGACATGGACTCAGCCATCATATAGATATTCTGGTAGTAACCTATCGCCCCCAGAGCTACGAGACTCCCCATGATAGAGACGACTAGACCATCATCTATCTTGCCGCCGCTCCGACCCAACCGCCAGAACCGCAATAGCTCCCGAGCCAAACAAGCAAGTAGACCCAAGGCAAGCAAAACTCCGACGCCACCGAACTCCACTGGAATCGCTAACCACACATTGTGGAGGGCAGAACCGCGAGCGATCTCGGCGACGGTTCCTCTCCGGCTGCCCCACGCAACAACTTGCTCTTCGGTACCAAGATAGCCCGAAACCGCCTTGAACCGAGACCAGCCGGTACCGAAGATAGGGTTCCATCTGTCCGACTTCAGTAAGTTGATTGCTGCTGTTCGGTAGGCATATCGTGACTCGTCCGTTTGTCGGAAGCGCTCAAGCAGGCCGCTTCCGGCTGGTCCCATTGACCATGGCACATACACAACCGCCAGTACACCGATAATAGCCAGAGTTGTCCGCCTGAGTTTCGGAGAAAGCAAACAAAACGCAATTGTGAGTAGGCTCGCAGCAAGCCCGCCTCGTTCCATAGTACGAGTGGAGGCAGCCAAGACTGCCACTAGCCCAGTAGCCCACAGAGCTTTCTTGCGCCAATCATAGCTTGAAGCTATAGCATATATGAATAGTGGGGGCCACAGCGCTAAGTAAGTAGCTGCATTCCAATGGAAAGGAAAAGGGCCTCTGGCCGGCTTCACCCCTTGCATAAGCCCTGACTGGACCTCATAAAGTGGGCTGCTACCGGCCATACTTTCCCGAAACATCAATACTGACTGGAGGGCTATCGCTGCTAATAGAACAAGAATAAATCCCCGCACCTGCTTGCGGTCAAGGCGTAGCAGGCGGACCGCGAAATACAACATCATGGGAAACAGCATCTTACATCCGTACCATTTCCAGTTCCCCCCGTAGGGCGAAACAAACATACCGACCAATCCCCAAACGCCAAAGCCTGCTACGAAGAAGTCGGCCAGCCGGGGAGCCAAGCGTTCATGGTCAGCATCTCTCAGTGCATGTAGCAGTGCTCCTCCCAGTACAACTGGACCCAGAAGTTGAAGCACGTTGGGAACGAAATAGCCAAACAGCTTGCCTTCGCAGGGGATGAAGGCTAATTGAGCTAATGTGACGACTACTGCCCAGTACGGCGACCAAAGCGCCAGTAGCACTACGCCGATTGCCAACGGAACTAAGACTGCCACGGTCGCACCTGCTCCGACCAACAACAAACCCACCGCTAAGGCGAAACAGACCCCGACCGCGACTAGCACTAGAGGAGCGATAGGGCGTTCCGCGAGTTTGGCTTGGGATATTAAGCTATGATTTATCGCCATTCGTTGATGCGCTCCGATCACTGGGTGTCAAGATGAGCCGACGGCAGGAGGACAGAGCAAAGCCGCAACACCCTTGACGAAGCGAAATGGTAATAGGCGCGACAGCAAATTGGTGTCTTCCCTATTGAGTTTCCCTATCAAGGCGGCAAAGTACACCCCAATCCCGAGCAGTAGCGCGGTCGGTAGGGACCACAAGTTGGGAATGGCTGCAACGCATATTAGTCCAACAGTAGCTACCAACCCACTGCCTATCCCGGCTACCCAGATTGCTTGGGTATCATGTTTCAGGCTGAATGCCCGCCGTAGCAGCACGATTGCTAACATCCCTTGGGCGATGAATGCCATAGTTTGAGCCACGGGCACGCCTATCGCGCCAAGCCATAGTACGAATATTGCACTTAAGGCCGCGCTGCTGAGGCCGGCAGTACTATCAAGGGCAGTCAGATGCCAGCGGTTTGCAAATACTTTGACATGAGCGCGGTACAGAGCAGCCAGAATCTCTACAAATAGCGCAAGGATCAGTAGGCTCATGATAGGACCTGCAGTGGGATAACGGTTGCCGGCATAGAGAGCAACGATTGGACCAGCCGTAACCGCTAGTCCCGCGTGCAAAGGCAACAGTCCCAAAAACAAATACCGTGAGCATCGCGTAAAACCGCCTTCAATCGCTGACTTTCGCTGTTCGCGGTATTCCGCCAATTTGGGTGTTATGGCTTCAATCACACTTGTGTCCAGCATCCGCAAGTAATCAGCAAGCTTTCGCGCTACATAGTACGTTGCCAGTTTTGCCGGCGTGGTGAGCATGCCCACGATCAGATAGTCAAGACGGGTCGCTCCTAAGTTTGCCAACGAGGCTACATAGAAAGGAAAAGCTTGAGTAACCACATATCTCGGACGATGCGGGCCGCCCCAGATTATCAGGTACGGCCACAAAGACGCCAGGCACGCAATAGTCGCCAGAAATGGTACGACAGACAGGGCCAGAATTGCGCCCTTTATGCCTGCCACGAGATAAAGCCCGACGGCGAGCGAAGGCCGACATATATTCGACAGTAAACGGATAACAGCTACTTTCCCAAACTCTTGAACAGCGTACAACGTTCGCTCCAGTTGCTTATATATTGCAGTGAATAAGATGGCGGCTGCCAACATCCGAACAAGCAGAGCCTCCACCTCATTATGTAACAACAATGTAGTGACTTGCTCCGCCGCAACTACCAGCAGACCAGTCAGCAACACTGTGGCTGTTACGTTGAGTGCCAGGGAGGTTCTTATCAGAGCCGCTGCCTCGTCCGATTTTTTATTCCGCAACAACGAAGGAGCTAACCGCACACACAGATCGCTGAGTCCGAAACCACCGAGCACATCTACAATGGCAGCTAAGCCGACGCAGACGGGTAGCAACGCATACTCGGCGCTAGGGAGATTCCGCGCTAGCCAAGCCGAGAAGATCACAGCAAACGCCCCGCCAAGTAGCTGAGACCCATAGAGTTTTGTTGCATCTTTTACCGTGCGTTCGGCTCTCGACATCTACTTTCTCCAGCTTCGTTATAAACTCTGCAGTCCATCTATCACAGAGTGCTGATATTCCCTGGCGTATTCTGTCAATGTCTGCTTCTGCACATGGGAATACTCAGAGATACACGCAAATACCTCATTCAATGCCCTCCATACTTGCTGCTCGTCATTGGTATTCGCCACTTCCGGACTACCTCCCGCTATTAGCTCGCTTGAGTGAAAAGCCATATTCAAGACCGGCTGCCGCTCAGAGATCAGTTTGCGGCACAGAAGAATCATATGTTTGCTTGGATTCACCGCTGGGTTTAGGCTGACCAGGTCGGCTATTCCCAGCCTTCGCAGAATATTCCGCGCCTTTCGCTTCGCAAACCCGTCGCCACTGAATAGCGGAGCAAGCCATCTGCCCCAATTCACTCGCAGCACCGAACTGAAGACACGGACTGATACTGGTACCTCAAGGATTCCACTTCTCCCTCGAAGACAAACATCATCGTTTGCAGGGTGATAAGGGCGGCAAGGAGCTCCTATGTAATCAGGACCTCCTTCGCCTTCAGGATGACCCTTGTGGTGTCGCCATGAGCGAAACGGTGTCACGGACGTATCCACGTTGTATCCATTTGCCTCCAACAAGCTCAGAGTATAAGCATCTATCCCCCAGCGTCCTGCACGGTGCGAGGTTACCTTCGTCTGAAACAGTTGCTCGAGGTGGTTGGTCAAGGTGGCCACCTTCTCTGCTTGCACACCACGTGGATATTCATACAAGTACGGATGGCAAGTCTTCTCGGTGTCAAGCGGTGCGTGAAAAGGCGGTGTCCGCCATCCATGTGTGTGTGAGCCAATCTCGCAGTTGCCATCGTGCGACAGTTCTCGCAGCACCGCTAGACTATCCGTCTCAGCCGCGACGTCGTATGTCACCAAGTAAGTAGGTCGCACGCCGTAACGATTACACAATTCTTGAAAGGCCGGCAGAGCCCGGATATTCTCGTAGCTGGGCGACGCCCGGCCCTCCCATTCGTTGTCTGCTTCCGTGTCAACGCTTACGATAAACGCGGTCATATCTGGACAATTTGTAGTGTTAGACATTTCTGGCGGCCATATCACTTCGACCTGATTCTCCGCAGAAATTTCTTGATCTTTGGCCAACGCACCAGTTTCTTAATTCCTGCCTTAATTCCCCGTGACCACAAATGAGAGCCTATATATCTCAGACTCGAACTGCTATTGTCGAAGACCGTTAGCTGAAGTAGCGTTTGCTCATCGGAGAGATATTGATACATGTAATTGTGGCCAGTCAGCCAGTCAAAGTGTGTTAGACCACTGTTTATACAATCCTGAATACATAGTCCAATAAGTACAACTCCAACGCGGTCTTCAGCAAATTCTGGTGCAAATCCGGATTCATAGGCGACATATGTTCCATTTCTAACCATACCGTTTCGCCCAGCTACAGGCTTGCCATCTATGTATAGCAATTCTGCGCGAAAGCAGCCACTTTCGAATAGCAACTTAGTTGTCTCCTCATAGCACTCTCGCCTGCGTGGAGAGCTCCAGGAACTATCTTCCCCCTTGCTCCGCTGCCTACGGATATTCAGTCTGTGAATTGTATCAACAAAGCGCGGTAGCTCCTGCAAGGAAGTACATACCTCGTGGCGTACGCTGCTATACTTTTGCTTGAGTTTACCTTCTTGGTTCCGCAAATAGTTACGCCTCGTGGCAGTCGGCACCCCGTCAACAAACTCCGTCATCGTGGGCGGTAACGGGCCACGGACGGCAGCACCTTTGCGTTCAATTATGACGCCAATATCGTCGTATTGGGTCAATATATCCAGAAAAGCGTGATATAGGTCATCTTGCCGCAGGCGCCACAATTTCATTATGTTCCACTCGCCCCGCAGTTGTCGTAAACGGTCCACTATGGCATGCAGGACCTCATTGCGACGTTCCGTGGCGACAATGAAGCTAAAGTATTGCCCACGAGGGCCCTCCTCTCCTGAACCGACGAAGGCCAGGACTCTGGAGTCACATCGGCCGTCCTCCACAAACCCGAGCATCATCGGGGCTAACCCAACAAGGCGATTCTGCCCATCTCGTACCGTGATCAAGCGTAGCCGTTTGTTCTGTCCGAAGAATTTCCACCACGGATACAGCCACTCCCACATCATGAACGGAGAATATACATCCGCTTGTGACATGAGTTCGCTCCACTCGTTGCGCAAATCCCGGAAAACTTCCGTTGTTGTGAGAACTTCGGTTACCAGGGCATCCTCGACCGCAGCCATTTGGTCGGTTTCCTCTTCCGCTAACTTTTCCTCTATCTGTTTAATGCGTTTCGACACCTGCCGGTTCTGCTCGATGAGCTCTGATGGATCCTCGCCTCGCTTTTTTGTTCTGCCAATCTGGCCATTTAGCTTCGCTTGTCGCTGTTCAAATTGTTCTTTCTCTGCGATCAGTTCGTCCTTTGTTGTTCCGCCGACTGACGTTTTTGCGATTAATTGTGTGGAAGAGGAGGCGGTTCTCATGTGTATCACCCAGCTCATGCTAAACATCTACGAAGATAATGCCTACGCCACTGTGTATGTTCCTCCGCGTGCCCTACTAATTGCAATGTCTCGCCGGCTGTTACGAATTTCACACCTATTCGGGCATTCGCCACTTCACGTCTAAGTCGCTGTACGTTCTTGGCGAAATGCTGACATCGGTGAAGGCCGCCGCCATGGCCGCGCCAATCTAGTATTTCATCAGCGTGAAACGCAGTCACTAATAATGCGCTACCGTTTTGTTGCGCTTCATTTATCTTGGCCGTAACTAATCGCGAGAATATGTACGGATGGATTGTGATATAGGCCTTAAGGGAAGCGGTGTTTCCGTTGTTAGCGCTAAACAGCTGCTTCAGCCTATCCCAACTCTTAGCTTTGGTTGCCCGGCGGAGGCGAGACGCTATACCCAGCACTCCGGATCGGAAGATGGACATCGGTAATTCTGTTACCCTCAAAGCTTCCTCTTTTGTTTTAGCCTCTCGTCTGTAATCAGACGGTGAGGGTACATAAGCTCCCTCGGGTGTATTTCGCCAGTCAACATAGCAGTTGAACACACTACCCCACTTATCGGCATGGCCCGGTGTGAAGCGCCCCGGTACTGCGGAAAAGTCTACTTTGATACCTAACTCGTCGATCTGCTGCATCGTTATGTTATTGTGGAACTCCCATCCCATACGGCTGGTGAGTGAAGGGCGGCCCATGTGCGCAGATAATGCCGTGGATCCCTCACGTAGGCACTCTCTCATCCATTCCTCATCCTCAATCTCCTGATACCAGCAACCATGCTCGTCGCTCCAACGCCACAGGTGGGGGTGCCAGGCGATTTCGTCGCCTCGTTCTGCCAGGCTTTCCCACAAATCAGCGAATTTACCGTAAGGCCAGGCACAATCACCATAAATCTCGTCCATCTGCAAATCTGAGCGTACACACCAAGTTATCTTTGGTGGATTACCAAAATCATCTTTTATGCCGTCTGCAATCTCTCGTGCCCGGCGAATCCCTTCGCGTACTCCGCGCCATTTCAGGGGCGCGCGACTGTCGTATCTGGTCCCGCTATACTGAGGCCGGTCCGGGTCGCAGTCGCAACCTATCACCACGTACAGGATGTTGTCTGCGCCATTGGGTTCAGTCATAAGCAGCAATGACATCCTCGAGCAAAGTCAGTAGGCGCTCGCAGTGGACTTCCGGAGCATAGTCTGTCGCCACTCGCTCTCCTGCAGCGCGGCCCATCTGTCTTCGCAATTCTGGGCGATCCAATAGTAACTGCATCTTCTCAGCCAAGTCCTCGGCATTATCTGGTTCAAAAAGCAGTCCACAGCCATCAGCAATTTGCTCTGGTATGCCCCCGATATTGCTGCCCACTACCGCCTTCTTGTGAGCAAAAGCCTCTATGGTCGCCATCGGGCAATTGTCGTACCAACGGGAGGGGACCACCGTGAACAGGCATCCGTCTATCAATTCGCCGAGAGCATTTTGATCCTGGAAGCCCACAAACTCTATATTCTCCAATTTCAAGTCGCTTGCCAGTCGTTCCAGTTGGGCCCGAGTTCCGTCCACATCACTACCCGCAATGACCAGGGATGCTTCGCCGTTTACCATACTCATAGCCTGAATCAGTGTATCAATACCTTTTTCGGGTGCGAGCCGCCCAAAATAAAGGATATAGTCATCCTCCGTAGGCTGATGGTCAGTATCAACCTGCCCCGGGTAGAAGCTGGGCAAGTGCATGATATTGTCTCCATCATATCCTGCTCTTATCATCATATCGCGCATAAAAGCCGAGGGGGTAATGAACACGTCCACTGTATCGTAAATGCGCAGCCACTTGTGCACGTACATTGAGACTATCCGCGCTGCAGTGGCGGCGAGCGATCCTTTCAGGCAGCGGTAATGCAACGCTCGTTTATACCCGTGCTCCAGGCACTCTGTGCAACGCTGCCCGTCGTGCAAGAAGTGCAATTCGGCACACATTAAGTTGTAGTCCGGCACCCGCATGACAATGGGAATCCTACGCTTGCGGCAGGCATGGATCACGCTCGGCGACATATAGTTGTAGACATTGTGTATGTATGCGATATCGGGCTGGGCGTCATCTATCAGTTTCACGGCCTTGCTTCGAGCTTCAAGGGAGTATGTCCCTCGACCCAACAGCTTAAGCATAGCCCATGGTGAGAGCTTCATGGTGTTGTAGTGAGTTTCGTTACCTCCCAAGGGCGGCGACACAAAGTATTCTTTGTAGGAGTTTACCTCCGTCTGCTCATAGTTAACCGTAAATGGCACCCACTGATGCCCGCGCCGCTCCAATTCCTGAATCAGCGCGAACAGATAGGTCGCCGTCCCGCCGCCGCGAAAGAAATACTTGTGTGCCAGCAATATCTTCATGGTTTTACAATTACGGCCCGGCTATGCTCTTTGATTTGCCTTCCACTGTCTTTGGCTTGGTGCTGCTGCTCGCCGCCGACGCGCGGCTGGAATCGTATAGGTACACCAGAGCTGCTATGATGGCGATTATGACCGCGCCGGCTCTGCTGAGTAGGGCTATCAATGCGGCCTGGGATGGCGACACGCCGACCTGTTGAAACATTATTATGAACGCTGCTTCTCGGCCGCCCAGGCCATTGACAAAGATTGGCAGGAATGAAATGAGCGCGACAGTCAGGGCGACGGTGACCAAGTCCACGAAGCCGGGAACTGCCCCGACGCTCAAGCATAGCAGATAAGTGCTTGTTACCAGGCCTGCTAACAGCACTATTGACAGCAGCAGCGCTTTGCCAAGTTGTCGCGGCCTTTCAGAGTACTCTTCCAACGCCTGGTAGTACTTCCAAGTGTACCTCAATATGGCGCTGCCTGCGCCGCTGCCATCAGCCTGCGCTCGCTTTCTTAGCCACTGGCTTACCCTGCCACGTCCTGCCCAGACTACAGCCCCACCGCCCAGCACCAACAGAGCCACCACAGTTACTGCCTGGCCGATGTAAGTGTGGCGCGCCGTAGGGTTGGTGGCCACGGCTATCAGCGCTGACACTACTAAGACTATCATCCCGGTAGCCCGGGCCGCTAAGACCGCGGCCGTCGCAGTTGGGGTGCTACACGCGGATTTGGTCGCTACCACCCGATATATATCTCCACCCGCCGTGCTGGGCAGGAAATTATTAAACAATTCGGCCTTCAGTAACACCCGCGTCAGTCTTCCTACTGAGGGGCAAGGATTCTTGTGACCGAGTAACACTGCCCACCTCCAGGCCCGGGTGGCCAGCATCGGGAATCTAAAGGCTATTAGCAGGCCAAAGGGCAGCCACCAGATAGCCCGCCAGCTCTCGCGCAACTCCTCCCACCGAATACCTCGGACCACCAGCAGTACCAGCCCTAGTCCAATAACTATCTTTAGGGCTGTCCATAGGTGCCGATGCTTGCCTTTCAAGTCTTGAAGTTCCATTGATAATTCCTATCTGTCAGGCATTGCAGATTGATGCAACAGAATGGTTGACATTGCAATCAAAAATGTTTCATAAGTGAAATGAAGCACATGTAGGGCCACAGCAACACTCGCGGGAGCGCGTTAATAATCCTACAAGCGAATTTGTTCCGGGAAAGGCGAACGTTGAGAAGCACGAAAAAAGCTCCAATGTAGTCGTTCCATTGCGGCTTGAATAGGGCTTCACCTCGAATATTGAAGCCAAACAAGCGGCCCAAACGCTTGCGGGCACCGAAGTTCCGCTTCTTATAGATCAGAGGCCGCCGTTGCGCTGCAAACGCATCCTCCAGGCTAATCTCGCGAAGTTCCAATTCACCACTATCCTGAATGTTCTCCAAGAGCGCACGTGCATCTGGGGACCTGGCAATCGTTAGCGTATGCTTGATCGGGTCTTCCTTGAGTTCGGCGAGCCAGGCGTCGCCACAACTTATGTCCGCCAGTTCGGCTGTTTGGTCCATACACGACAAACAACGCGACACGGTATAGAGGTATAGATTGCGGTATAGGCCAAATCCCTTAAAATATGGCCATGCGCACGTCTCACCTGAAACCAGCTCGACCCTCGTTTTTCCTCGCCAGTGACCGGTTTTGAACCGTAAGGATCTCACATCGGCTTCCGATATACCCTGCCTGCGCAAGACTTGAATCAGCAGTTCCTTGTGTGAAGTGCCACTGCAAAAAAGTCCTATTCGGAAAGCGACCTTGTCACGCAGAGCTCGGAATTCTTGCTCGAATTCGCGCAAGTACTCAAGCTGACAAGGTAACCCCACCACCGCGAACCGTCCGGGCATATCGGCCAGCTCGCGCAATTGCGACCTCATTGAGAATTCCATATATATGCTGCCTCGAGCGGCAAGTATTTGCTCGGGCGAGCGGGCGATGAAAGCCTCTGCGCCGATTTTGCCGTCTTTGATGCGAAGCCTGCTAACTACTGCGCCATCAATATAGTCATTCTTGAGTAAGTATAACAGTATCGCTGATACTACACCTCCCGATGCGGCACCGTCCCGCACTGTAGGGTCTTGCGCATGCGCCAGGTAGGCGTTCTCGACTTTTCCCAAGAGAAGCTCTGGACTAGCTAGTAGAGCGTGCACGGACATAATACCAACATCCTCTAAGTTATTCTATCGTTGTGAGTCGCGAGCGCATCGGCCACCATATCCGCGTTGCGGAGCGATGAGGTGATCGCGCTCGGGAGTGCCCGTTCTATTTTGTCCTGTATTAGCTCCTCATTGGCCACAACTCGGCGAAACGCCATTAAAAGGCTTTCCAATGAGAAAGATGCGTAATCGAAACAGTAATCCTCCAAACCAAACGTTTCGAGTACCTCAATATACTTGTGGCTCCAGCCAATCAATATCGTAGGGACTCGTACGCCCAATGCCGAGATCATTGCATGAAATCGCGAGGCAACGAAGAAACGACATCGGCCTATAAGCAACCTGAGTACGTCGGGCATATAATCTTCTACTATCAGATGGCAAGAAGCCTTATTGCGGACGGCATCGTAGACCGCACGACATACGGGGACGTCATTGTTCTTTTGGACTCGAGGGTTCGGACGTATCGAATGTGCAAGGATAAGAATATGGCAATTCCTTTCCTCGATAATCAAATCGATGAAGCGCGCCAGAATCTCGGCATACGGGATTGATTTTCGTCGGCAATAGCCATCGACAACGGAACTCGGCGAGACACCGATAACCTCCTTATCAAAGAATGAATCTCTAGTCAATTCCTCCGCTATTGCCTGACTAGCTGGCCGTACTCGCATCGAAAAAGCCGCGTCTGCACAGTCCACTACGTTCGTCAAACCCAAACTATCGAGATAGGCCCGAGTTATCCTACCGCGTGATGCTATCTTCTCTATGCGTGGCAGAAGTTTGCGCGCGAGCCAACTGTTCGGGAAGCTCTCAAAGGGGCCCAAGGCTTGCGAATACTTGATAACTTTCTTGCCGAGCAGAAGAGCGGGTAATATACAAGCTGCGTTGTAGACCAAAACGAGACCCCGGCCATCAACGAAGGTAATCCCTCCCGCATCTATCACGACATCGCACTGCATAAGAGTGCGCAGAATCCTATTGAGAGCTAAAAGCCGGTGCAGCCCGACTCGACGCAGAACTGGTGCCAGGAACGACAAAGGGGTCGCTTTAAGAATCAACTCTTGGGGCTTGCATGATACAATTTCCACGTTAGGGATGTCCTTGGCCAGTTCCTTATCCTGCCGAGGATATATGGTGAGCACCTTAAACTTGGCATTCGGAATCCGTCTGGGAATGTTGTCAAGTGCTGAGAGTAGCATCCCGGCTGCACCTTTATTGCCAGAGAGTGTAGTTCCGATGATGGCAACGTTGCACATTTATTGCGCCCTCCTCTCCTGGGCAGCTTACAGCACAGAGTTGCGCGACTTATGGTTCATGCTGAGTACTCCCATGAAACGTCCACGTATCCCGGCTTACCTTATGCGCCTCATCAATTGCTCTTCTTCAGCTTGGTCTTTCGCTACATCAGGCTGCGCATTCGCTGAAGCTTTGATGCGGTACAAAGCATCCTGCACCAGTTTGCGATTTGCACCAATCAAATCGGCCAGCAGTCCCACTATTCCGATTTGAAAGCCAATCAGCATCAGCACTGCGGCCAGGATTACTGACTGAACGTGGCCGCTGCCATTGCCCGTCAGGTAGTAGTAAAGGAACCTAATGCCTAAACCGAGTCCAGGTAAGAACAAGAGCAGACCAATTATGCTGAAAAAGCGTAGCGGCTCGTAAAGGGCATAGATACGAAAGATGGTCTGCAAGGACTGCCAGACATATTGAGGAATGCCCTTGAACAGTCGGGAGGCTCGGGTCTTGCTGTTGGTCTGAATAGGCACCTGGGCTACCGTCATATTGCTCCGGCCAGCCTGAATCAGCGTCTCCAGAGTGTACGTAAAATCGGAGACCACATTAAGCCGCATAGCGGCCTGCCGCGAGTAGGCCCGAAAGCCGCTGGTGGCATCAGCTATCTCCGTTCCCGAGACCTTACGCACCACCCAACTGCCCAGCCGCTGCAACCTTTTCTTAAGCCAGGAGAAGTCCTGAATGTCCTCTATGGGACGCGTGCCCACGACGATGTCAGCTTTGCCGCGCAGAATAGGTTGGACAAGGTCAGGAATACACTCGCCCTTGTACTGATTGTCACCGTCCGTGTGCACGATGACATCAGCACCCCGTTGGACAGAAGCCTCCAGACCCGCGGAGAAAGCCGCTGCCAGGCCCTTATTGCCGGTGAAACTGACTATGTGATCAGCACCCGCCTCTTTTGCCGCTGCCACCGTTCCGTCGCTGCTGCCATCATCAATAACCAGTACCTCAACCTTATCAACACCAGCAACAGCCCGAGGTATATCGCGGATGGTCTGGGGCAGGGTCTTCTCCTCGTTGTAACAAGGAATCTGAACTATGAGCTTCACGTCCTATCAACCTCCTCCAATGTGGACAGCGCCGAGGCTGATTTACCCGGGTGTTCTTTTCCCTCTTTTGCTCTCGCAACCACCGGTGTTCGCCATATCGTAACATGAGGACCGTGAGTGCGGCTATTGGGGCCAAAGACGGCTACTACTGTGCAGGAGTCAGCCAGAGCGCTGTAAAACTGTTGGGCAGCGGCAGTCCTTTCAAGGCGGTATTCATTCTCGTCACGGCCGTTAGTAACCACGTATCCTACGCCATCCTCTAAGAAAATCGCCAATGGTACCTGGTACTCATACTCAGGGGCTGACCGCGAGTAATGTTTCAACTTCCAGATGCGATACTTGGGACCGGAAGCACGAGATAGCGCTTCAAGTTGGTATTTGTAGTACTTTACTATAGGTCCGTATCGCGTCGTTGGATCATGCTCGGCACTGGATATCCACCGAGAAATACTTTTCTTATCAGCGCGCAGTTGAGGGTTCCATGCGCGAGTACCGACGATCAATACCTTAGTAGCGCTTGGAAGATTCGTCTCAATCCATTCTTTGGCCATGGTTCGGGTATCGGTACCGGTTATGGCGCGATTTTCTTGGATTGTATATTCAAGCGGCATCCACAGCATGGAAATGACCACGATACTAGTGCCCAAAGTTGCCATTGTTGCCGACGTCTTAGCACATAGCTGCGAATATAGCCACACAAGCAGATAGCCCACCCCTATGCATAGCACCAATTCAGCCGCGAAAAGCCACCGAACCATGAGACGCTCTCGCCGTAGAGCCCAAAGGATATTTGCACCAGCGATACTCATCAGTCCGGCTGTATAGGCAGGCCAGCGTCGGAAGGCCGCCATTAATCCAAGCGTTCCACATACAAGCGCAACGATTCCTATATTGTCTGAATTTAGCATCGTTTCTACGACCTCTTGCAGACCGCTCTCGGTGCCCAACCCGACGATTGCTGAGCTGCTCTCGAATCCTAATATTGCTGGCAGAGCATGTCGGAGGTCGAGAAAGAAATACGGCATACCAATAAATAACCCTAATGTACACGCTACGCCGCCCACTGCGAGTCGCTTGATAATGCCGAGCCAGCCTACGCCCTGTACCCAGCCCTCCCATATTCGCCATACGATGTAACCCCCTATCATAAACACCGCTGTATACTTAGCAGCTACTCCCAATCCAATGAGCAGGCCCACTATTGTGTCTTTCTTATAACTCGCAGTAGGCTCGCGATCGCGTATCATTACATACAGGGCCCCGGCCATGAAGCACAACATCATAGTATCGGGAAAAGCGAGATGTGATCGGAACACGTGCACAGGGAAAACCGCCATGAGGGCCGCTGCCGACAGCCCAGCCCATCGGCCAGCGAGCCGCTTGCCGATCAAAAAAACCAGATATATGCTAAGCAATCCGCAAACGAAGAACAGCCCTCTTGCGATGAGGTAAAAAGGTGTGGGGTCAACGAAGTAGGACACTGCAAAGTCGTGGACGGAACTGAACTGGCCTACAGATAGACCAATCACCGCGTATGCTCCATACAGCAGAAAGCAAGCATACATTCCCAAGGTCCCAAGCTCGAAAGACCCGGGGTGAAAATTGCCTGTGCCGAACGAAAGTGCCCGAGCAACGATGCGCCATTCATCTGGGTGATACAAGTTGGGCAAGCCAAAGTCAATCCCCCACAGACGCAGACCGATTGCTCCTGCCGCGACTAGGCTAGCTGCAATCCGAAAGGCCCATTGGCTGGCCCTTGCGGAACCCCTTTCAGGGGCAAGTTGGGATTCTGCCTGTTTCCACACTGACTGGTGTTCACTGCTACTGATCGTGTTTGTAGGTCTACTCATAACGTTCCCTACGTCTCACCGATGCGAGAGACACTGGTGGGTGAACGTCGGCACACCACGAATCGGTTCACGGGCTCAGAATAGTTCCCGTAGCCGATATTAGCGTCGGGTACGAAAGCCGCTAAGAAATTAGACTGGATGCACAAGGCCCGAATCCAAACCTGCGCGGTATCGCAATCGATGGGGCGCAATGAGAGACGGTGTTTCCGGCAGACTACTCCTACGTGCAGGACGGCAATAGCGAGTGGGCGATCGGGCCGCGCTTTGCGGCGCCGATAGTGGAGGTGACTACTTGCTATATTAAAACTAATGCCCGCTTTCATGTGTGGCACCTCGTTTTCGCAGGTTCATTGCAAGCAATGAACCGCCTTTAATACTATTGGCTGGTGTATACCAGTGTCATACTGGAGGTGTCACACCGCGGGCTCGAACTTGTCAATATTGTGTGCCAGTTTCCACCTTTCGGTGGTTGTCCCCCCCGCAACAACAAACGGCACCACTTTAGTTGGAGCCAGGGCTTTCGCGCTGGGTACCGATGAGCGGCACCTCATTCGGTACCTGGCCTTAGTTACTCAGTCGCGTTGCGGCGAACTTGGCACAGTTTGAATTGTGTTACGACGTCGTACTACTCCTGTAACTGTGTTTTCAGGTTCCCCCCTTACCTTTGCCAAGCTGGCTAAATTAGCCGACCTCCTGTTTGATATTGCACTTATTATAGCAAATTCGCAAAATTATGTCAAGGGCCCTTACTCCACACTTTATCCAACTATCGTCTTTGGGCCTGCATTTTGGCCACCAAGGCCGCCACTGTGGGCCTCACAGAGCGGGTGTTTGTGTACCTACGCCCTACATCCTACCCATAGTATCTGTGGAAAGCCCGATGCACTGCCGAATCACTGGGGAGGACATCATTGACGATGACGCCGCCGATATTTGCTCCCCGCTCTCGTAGCTCGTCCAGACACCGTTGCACCACCGTGGCCTGACTTCTGGCAAGAGACACTACGAATACCGTATCCACGGCCCCTGCCAACGACAGTGCTGTCGCAAATCCGCTGACTGGAGTGCAGTCAAGCAGAACGAATTCGGCTCGCTCTTTAAGCTGGCCCATCACTTGCTTCATCGAGCCTGTGACGGCCAGTTCTGGGCCTCTGTCTATTTGGGTTCCTGTTGAGAGTATATGAAGAGACGGAATTTCGGTCTCTATCAGCGCTTCGTCCAGTTGGACCTGGCCTAAGCACAAGTCAGTCAGCCCCACTGCATCAGCCGTACCCAACACCTCGGAGATTCCCTCGGCGTAGAAGTCGGCGTCGGCGATTATAGTCGGCTTTTCCACCAGGCCCAGCATTATACCCAGATTAGTAACCACAGTGGTCTTGCCCTCACCTTGCCCCGGGCTGGTAACCAGAACAGTTTGAAACGGCTCTTTTTCGTTAAGGGCCAGCACCGAGGACCTCAACACCCGGTAACTCTCCAGGTAGGCTGACCGAGGAGGATCTGCACCCAGTAGTGTTTCAGTTGTAATAAGCACGGTACAGCCTCCGGACAATACTTGCCTTTCTTACTCCAGCGGCCTGACCTCTTCAGGAGGCATCTCTGGCTCAGCAGCATACAACGCCACATCGCTGCGGGGGATGCCCGCAAGGACCCGTACACCCAGCATCTGTTCGGCTTCCTGTTCGTTTTGGAAGCTGAAGTCAATGTAGTGCAGCACGAAGATTATCAGGATGCCGATACCACCGCCAGCAAATATCGCAACTCCGAGTTGCATGGCAAAGCGACCCACGCCCCGAGCGATGCGCTGAGCCACTGCTGGCTCCAGCACTTCCACCATGGTGGCATCCTGCACTTGCTCTGCTTCTGCCTGCAAGCGGTCAATATTTGCCTCCACTGTATCGAGGGCTCCCTGTGCTGTTGTAAGATCGCCCTCAATTTGCGCAAACGCCCGAGCGTCCTCCCGGACCGACGGTAACTGCTCTCGGACCTCCGAGGCGCGGCTGCGCAACAGCTCCAGTTGCCGGTCGAAGGCCGCCACACTCGTCTGGGCTTCTATGGCCGCTTGCTGAAGCGGTAGGGAGGCTTGTGCGGTGACCTGCCCTTCTCCTTGCCCAATCTCACTCAAGCGTCGCTCCAATAGTTCTATCTGAGCCTCGAGGGCCCTGACTTCTGGATGGGCACCGGTACGCCGACTGCGCGTCTCATCAAGTTCTATCTGTTTTTCTACAATTGCGTTCTGCAACGCCGCCACTCGAGGGAACGCGGCAACTGGGCCTTCTCTGGCTAGCCCTGGTGCGCCTGCGGGGGGCACCCCGTGAAGCGTTTCCACCCGAGCCTGGGCGGTACCCATAGACATCTCGGCAGTAACGATTTCGGTCTCAACTGTTGATAACTCGTTGCTTAGTCCTTCCAAAACATCGGTCGGTTTGCGGCCTTGATGTTTTGCTGCGAGTTTATCAGCTTCATCCTGAAGGCGTCTGACCTCTTCGCGAAGGGGCAGAATTCGTTCCAGCAGGGTCTCTCGGGCTATTTGCACGCGGGCCACCTGTCTGGTTCGCCATGCCTCAGCCAGTTGCTCCATGACACTGTTACATATCTCCACCGCTAAGTCCTTCGCGGTTACGATGTTAGGATTTACAGGATGGACCCCAACTTCCTTAGCTCCTGCCACTATTTCTAGCACATTGCTGCCCTCTATACGATGGGCCTGCGCGTGAGCCAGTTGTTCTTCTACCTCACCGCCGACAATTCCCACATCCGCCGCTGCTCTCTGTAATATGGCAGTACTGTGTACGAAATGACTCAGGTCGTTCCAGAACAGGTCTTCATCGGCAGGCGGCCCTAGCCGCAACTCATAGCCGGCGACTTCCACCTGCCGTTTAGCAACTTCGTGCACCAGCAGGCGGCCAGCGGCAGGCTGCACTGTCTCTTTGGGCATCAGGCGCGCCGCCACTACTACGGATGCAGTTATGGCAGCCATTACCACAGCGATCCACACGCGCCGTCGGATTATTTTATAATATTCTACGAACTCCATGTTCACCAGCCCTAAAGTTGACCTTGGTCAGGTCAGAAGTTACGGCTGAAAAGCCCAGTTACCGGATACTCCGTCCTAGTAACAGGGCTGTCCCTATGCTAAAGAGCATACGCTCATAATCCCGACGAGTCAAGCCTTCCCTCCTGGCTGGTACGTAGATTACGTCGCCTGCCCGAGGGCGCATAGCGGCATCCTCCCACTCGGCTGCTGCCAGAACCTGCAAACTGACCTGCTCTTCGGCTGCTAACGCTTGTTCCTTGGGAGCGGCTGGGCGCTCCTCCCCTCGGGCGGGTCTGCGCTGCCGCAGGCTTTCTATTCCGAATGCAGGCTCCTCATAACCGGCCTCGCGGCGAACCTTGGCCACTGGCTCTTCCTGGGTAGTCTGGGCGGGTCTTGGTCGGGCCCGTTGGTCGGGCTCAGCAGCCTTGCGCCGCATAAGAGCCATCCTGCCCGTATCCGCCATAACGGTGGGGCCTCCCGCTTTTCCCAGGATATCCATCAAGGTTTCCCCCTCCTTAATCGGATAAGGCCCGGGACGAGCGACCTGTCCCAGGATGTATACCCGGTCCAGGATTTCGGGCACGATTAGTCTATCTCCTGATTTCAGGGCCACATTCTGGGTCATATCGCCTTCGTTTAGCAGCGCTTCCACATCCACTGATATGGTTTCGTCGCCCCGCAGAATGGTGCAGTTTCCCAAGTTAGCATCGGGCAAAGCCGAGCCGACCAGCGACCATACTTCAAGCACCGTTCCCGCTTCCTCACTGGGATAGGCTCCCGGATTGGCCACCCGACCGGCGACATAAACCTGTTTCGTCGTGCTGGGGATCACCACTGCATCGCCTGGTTGCAGGACCACATCTGCGGACGCTTGGCCCTGTTCTATCAGTGCCTCCAGATCAGCATCTACCCGTTGGCCTTCTCGCAGCACATAGGCGCGTGGCAAGTCGGCTTCCTTGGTTATCCCCCCGGATACCACTATACTCTCGGAAAGCGTGCCAGCGCTTTTGGCAAGTTTGGGGCCCGGCTCATTGACTGCACCTATTACGTAGACCGGCTCGCGACCCGTACTCGGCGGCACGACGATCACGTCGTCAGGCTTGAGCCCAATGTCTGCTGACGAAGCCTCCGGTTCCCCAGGGTTATCTCCCATCACATCGCGCAGGTCCACGTCAATGCGCTCGCTCCCGCGCAGAATATAGGCCTGGGCGGGGTCAGCCGCGTCGGTGGGACCTCCGGCTAATAGGATGGCGCGGGAGAGGTTGTCCGCCCTCGCCAAGGGAATCGCACCAGGATTCTGGGCCGCACCCACTACCAACACGACCTCGGGCGGCTTCTCGGGCACTACCAAGGTATCGCCTTTTTTCAGCGGCACATCGTTAGGCAACATGTCTCCCGCGAGCAGACCTTCAGGGGCCAACTTTTGTGGCCGCCCATCGCGGAACAACATAGCTGCCGACAAATCACCATTAGGCAACACCCCCCCCGCAGCAGCCAAAAGCGCCAGGGCAGTAGGAGTTTGGTCAATAGGATACAAGCCAGGCCGGCTTACCTGCCCGACGATATTGACCAGACGCGGAATGGCGCTTAGCAAATTCACGCTGACTACCGGCTCGATCACATATCTTTTGAGGCGCCGGGTTAGTAGACCGGTCAACTCCTCCGCCGTCAACTCAGTAACTGGGATTTCCCCGGCCATGGGCACAACAATGGTACCGCTTGGCTTTACAGTATACTGCCCAGAAATGGTGGGTTCAGCAGCAACGTCAATGACGAGCACATCGCCTGGCTGCAAGGGACGAGTCGGCCCGGCTGTGGGAAGTGCCGGGGCGGGGACTGCCGCCGGCTGCAGGTCAATATCTATTGGCGGTTGGTAACCTTTCTCGGCCAGTGCGTCCTGTAGTTGCTGCGCCAGTGTTTCCAAATCTACCTCGGTGACGTCCAAGGGGCCTACTACGGGGAAGTCAATAGAGCCTTCTTGACTGACCTGATAAGCACCCGACAAACCTGGTACTTGTGGAGCCTGCACTTGGAGCCAGTCGCCAGCGGACAAACTCGCTCGCTGAGCATACAGAGGAACCATAATAATTAGGAAGGCCACCGCGGCGCTCGCTATTACCCGGGCGCTACGCTTGACCAATCGACCTTCCGCCATAGTTGTCACCGCCTGCGGCGATAAAGGATGCCCTCGTAATATCTACTTGTGTGCGATCTCGGCTGTACCGATGTATTGCTACTAATATTATATCAATGGTGTCGTTCGTGTCAAGGCGATGCTCTCGAGTTCCCCGCTATCCTCAGAGGCAGGTAGAACTGCAATAGTATACACTATGACAGTTTCCTTGTCAAGCCCCCCTGGGCAGGCAACACGGCCACGCGGCCTGAAGCCGTCAAAATAGTGCGCCCTTGCTAATATGAATGCGCGGATTACCAGCGAATGTAAAATGGACTTGGCAGGCTTTTCTGTTTGTGATAGAATATAGAATAAGGTTAGAGATAGTCAAGTATGATATGTAGCAGTTGGAGGGTTCTTAACTCAAATTTCAATACAAGCGCTCAAGCGCTTGACAAAGTTTTCGTATTGTGGTATGATAGTATTAGAAAGAGGTGTTGACAAACTTTTCCGATTGTGATATAATAGAGATTACATAATTGGATAGGCGTTACTGAGCAGTCTATCACCCGAGACTGCCCAGTGAACCAGAAGCGTATTTCAGCCCGTGCGGCACCACGAGTGCCCACGGGCTGTTATATTCGTAGAGCACGTATAAACGGCATTCGTGCCGGAAGAAGGAGGTGAAAGAAATTATGCGAACAACCAATAATGCCATAATTGTTGTGGCTATGGTGATGCTATGCCTGACGGCTACGCAGGCCATGGCAGCGCCCAGCATCGATGGTGACCTGAGTGACTGGGACCTGACCAACTGGTGGTGGTTTACGGACAATTCCGAGGGTCCAGGGACCGGATACGACGATGACCCAATACCGGTCTTCACAGGGTACACCTATGCTGACAGTACTGACCTGTACCTGGGGTTCGACGTAACGGACAGCACGCAAAACACGAATCGCGACTTCCTTTACGTCACTTTTGACATACCCCCTGTGGGAGTATTCAATGACCCAGATGCGCTTTACTGGGGCTCGGTGCCGGCTAATGCGTCGTTCTTTGGTGAAGCGTATCTCACTGGCGGTGCATTCCCATGGGACAAAAGCCAAGGTAGTAGCACGTGGGGAACAGATGGCGGGGTCCTAACCGCGAGGAACATCACCGCTTCTAATCGCTACTATGAGATGAAGGTGCCCTGGTCAGCGGTAGGAGCTAATGCTGGCGACATGGTTGGGTTGAAGGTGCAGGCCCGGGATGGCGACGGTTCGGCATTTCAGTACGTGAACTACTACCCGGATATGCCTGACGGCATCACGCCCATTCGGGCCGACACTCGGGTCGAGCAGGGCTGGAAGCATTTCGACTGGATCGCATACTCGGAGCCAGAACTGTGCGGCGTGGAAACAGGTTTGACGCCCGAGCTGCCCCCGTCGGCGCTGCTGAGTCTGAGCATGCTGCCGTGGGGCATAGCGTATCTGCGGGGCCGACGCCGCAAGAACAACTGAACCAGTAGATGAACTAAAAGATGGTATAGGGCGCCTGCTGTTGCCGGCGGGCGCCCCAGCACTAATACTTTGAATTCGCCCTTGACAATACAAGTACACCGCGGCAAACTGGTAACAATATACGAGGTAGCTTCGCGGATTATCGCTGGCGTGTGCAAAAAGATCAAAAGGGGTATTGACATAAATCGCGTTATATGATATACTACCAACAATCATAGGGGGGTGCCTGCCGAGGGCGGGTGCCCTTACTGTTTAAGTCATCGTTTCACAAGGCAGCCAAGTTCTGATATATTAAGAGTCACATAAGACCGACCTTTGCGGCCCATCACCCGAGGTCGCTGAGGACAGCAAAAGAGTATTGAAGCCCGTGCGGCACCACGAGTGCCCACGGGCTTTTGCTATTGGGAGGGGCTTTAGTCGGATCAGTTGTCGTAGTTTGGTCCAGGTACACTTCTAATCTTTGAAGGGGGGAATTATATAGGAGGCGTTGGTGATGCGAGAAATACTGCATAAACTGCGATCCAGCAAGAAGGGAACTGTGACTGTCGAATATGCACTACTGCTGTCATGCGTTGTGATGAGCACCTCTGTAGTCTGGAAGCACTTAGGCCAGTGGGTCCAGGGCGTGGTGGAAACTGCCATACAGCAGTTCCCGGCTCCGTAGGACTTGCGAATGACTGACCAATAGTCTGCATTCCGGGGGGCTGGAAAGAGGTAGGACAACTGTGAAAACACTTGGTTTGACGATAATTTGTGTTGTAGTGGTCGGGGTAACTCTTGGCAGTCCGAGCGTCTGGGCGAGGGGGAACTATTACTACTATCACATCTGGATGTCTAATACGGACAACCCGGCATATCCCAAGCCTGGGGCCCTGGCCAATACTCTTTGGGACGGGTTCTCGCAGTGGTCAAATTGGTCAAGCACTACTCCAACGCTGCAAACAGACCCGACCGCCGATGACGTCCTGGAGGAACTTGCGCATTATCAGGACATCGTTGAAGATGATGACTTCTTCTTATTCTACTATACAGGTCATGGTCACAGAATTGATGTCACTTCCAACGAAGGTTGGCCGGCACAGCCGCTGCTGAATGTACCAGCGGGCGCCAATACTGGTGGCATAACACTGGACATACTCACCAGCCCCGATTATTTCGGTGGTTTCGCCGAGAATGCTACCGTAGTAACTGTCTTCGATATGTGCTACGCGGGGCAGACCGTGGGAGGGCCCGCCAGTTTTGATATCACCGCCGGGCCAATTGACTCCCGTGACAATACGGCCGTTCTATCAGCGGGAACAGCGGACGAGCAAATTGGACTTTATGCCCAGAATTACGAACCTTGGCCGGCGGGCAACTGGGATTATGTCAGCAGCTACTTTACCCAAGGGGTCATTGAAGGACTGCAGCCCGGGGCAGATGGCCTCGCGGTAGGGGACAGCTCAGGAGACGGCTACCTGTATACCGACGAACTGTTCGCCTTTGCCTCTGCTCGGATGCAGCAAACGGGCGGATCCGGCGGACTGTTCTGGGACGATATCGGCAGCCAGGAACTGCCGCTAGCCACAACAGGACCGACCCCTGAGCCCTGCGCCCTTGTGCTGCTGATCGTTGGCGGCAGTTTGGTGGGCTTTTTCCGCCGAAGAAAAAACAGTGGTACGCTTCGCTGACGAGTTGGGGTCTTGACAAAAATGATCCTTTATGGTATACTGATATTAAATAGGCAAGGAGATTTCCATTAGCCCGTGCGGCACCACGTGTGCCCGCGGGCTTTTTCAGCTACATAACACATTTATGACTCACATGAGCAACGCGGCAGAGCGGATTGGGGAGGAATTAGTGGGAAAGCTGAAACTTACTCGCAATCGTCTCGGGGGGGGAAGCAGGCAACCAAATATAGAGGGAGGAATGGTCATGAGACTTAGAAGGAAAGCTATTGTTGCAGTCGTGGTCTTAGTCGGGGTGTCGCTATCCGTTGGCCCAGCCTTTGCAGTGGACGCCACCCAGTGGGGAAGCGGGGTCTACAGCCTGAGTAAGGCGGCCGGATGGGATGAAAGCTCTTATCCGGTCTGGCATTTCGACATTACTATGACTCTGCAGCCCCTGAACTTCATCAGCTCTCTACCCAAAACCACAGACGAATGGGCTGATCCAACCCGTGAATGGCGTTTCACTGGGATGGTGTGGCAGCCAGATGGCGGAAATCTGGCTAATCATTTTGTGTGGGACACCTATGCCAGTGCAGATCTACCCAAAGATGCCTGGACCCAGGGCTACGATCCCGGCCCGCCGTCCAATGATGCTCATTACGGTCAGTCCTTGAGCGACGGCTTTGTGGGCGTTTTCGTAGATGACGATGGCACACTCGGCCCGCCGAAGACTACGTATGATATTATTGCTAAAGATTCGACAGAGTTTTCCGATGGTATCTCTCTCGACCCCACCCAGCAGAAAACCGTCGGCTTCAGCGTAGATATCTGGCTGCCTCATGGCCCGGGTGCTCAGAATGCCCAGATGGGGTGGACCGGCTATAAAGACGGCAAGTACGTGCGTGGCCAGAACAGCAAATACCTAACGCCGGAGTTGCCGCCGTCGGCGCTGCTGGGGCTAAGCATGCTGCCCTGGGGCATTGCCTATCTGCGCGGCCGCCGGCGCAAGGAGGAAACTTAGACAAATAAGCAGAGTACCGAAGTTAGAAGAGCATCCGCTAAGTCAGACTAATTTGAACTAATCTCTTAACAAAATAGCAGGTCGTCGTATATTAGATATACGAAAATTAAAGCAGGACTGGCTTTGCGGCCTATCACCCCAGGCTGCAGAGGTCAGCAGAAGATTAATCAAGCCCGTGCGGCACCACGACGAAGTGGATTGCAGCGCGGGCTTTTCGTTTCAAGCAGCAACGCCAACAAATAGGGTCGTACCCATAGCTGTTTTTCGGAGAACTGAGTAGGCCATGCAAAGGAAGGTACAGCAAGGCAAAGAGACGTGCCAGAACAAAGCGAAGGAGAATGAAAATGTTATTGTCTTCTAAAACTAAGTTCATGACCGTCCTATTGCTCGGGTTGGCGATCGCACTTGTAGCGTCCACAACCCCAGCACCTTGCGTCCCCACCGACTACAGCAAAGAACCCGGAGCGTTCTGCCTTAACAGCGACAGCGGGGGCACACGGCTCGAATGGGACACGCAGTTCGCCAGCAAGATCGGCGGGCATGGAAAGCAGTACATGATCTTTGATTTCTGCCATGCAGACGCATTTCTCAACGAAGTAGGGGCTTTCGGCAGGTACCTGGCAGCCTCATGCAGCTGGCACGAGGTTGGGTTAGCCGATGCATCCGGAAGCCGCTTCGGGATCCCTTTCTGGAACGAGATAGCAGCAAAGAAAACGTTGCACGATGCCTTTGGAGCCGCTCGCTCCGCTTGCGCATCAGGCCAGCATGCCTGGTGCAATAGCGGGGGACGGGCATTTGACAAACTCACCTACGAAGTGGGTAGCGTGGCGTTTCTAATGGCAAAACGCGACCCTGTAATTGGAACCACCAGCAACCTCGATAAGGCCAAAGCAGCGCTGAAAGAGAACGGCTGGCCAGTGAACGATAATAAAGTAGTCAAATACTATCCCGACCTGAAGGAGAGCGAGCTCCAACAGCTGTACGATGCCACTAACAGTAAGGCCTATGACGGGAAGAAGATAGCAGTTTACATCGACAATCATGGCACCAGCACCGACGTGATTTACAGCAAACACAAAGGCAACCGGTATAGCTATGAGATTGACACCTCACACTACCGCAACGAAGGAACTTACAAGTATGGGACAGCTGAATTCTACACAGGGATCCGCGACAGCTCTAACTTATATGACGTCACTGTGCCTCGCGAGGGCTGGGATTGGGAGGCCACGGATAGTTACGTTCGCTGGTTCAGCAAAGATCTCAAGAACCCCAATACCTGGCTTGACCCTGGAAAGGCATACAGCTTCGGTTTTTCCAGCCCTGGTGAGCCAACGAAGGTTGACTGGCAAGACTACCGTCACTATGCCGGTGCAAACCCGCGACGCTGCAACGACTGGGGCATACCGAGCCTTATCGATTATGGTATAGGAGCGACGGTGTGGGGAAATAATAGGACCCCAGGATGGGATTGGGAGCAAGCTCTTGGGTGGGACAACGGCGGTGACGGGTGGGTGTGGGGGCCAACTCCTGAACCTTGCTCTATCCTCCTGCTGCTCCTCGGCGCGCCGTTTGCTGCCTGGGCGCGGCGACGCACGAAGAGAAGCTGAAGCAATAAAGATAGCACACGAAACCTGGGGCGTCCGCTATTTGTGGCGGGCGCCCCTTGACATAGCATGGCAATTTGAAGTATAATAGTAATAATAGTTGACTTGTCAACTGCGCAAGGTTACAATACTGGCATAATTCGGACTAATAACATCAGCGCCACAGTAAACAGCAGCAGTTAAAGGTCTAACGCCGCAGCACTAAGGGGCAGCAAGTGATGACAACAGTATTTGCGGCAGTGCCAGTGTCTATTGTCCCACCGCGGGCCGCTGTGGCCCAACGCCACCACACGGGCTCTCACGCGGTAAGGGCACACCCCTCCTCAGTTGACTATGTCGGTTTCCGTCGCTATGTGGTGATACCCCCCGCCCGGTGCGCGCCTGGTATAGTAACTGTCGGCAGAAGCCGAAGGACCCATTCCCCTGCTCTCGCCCGATGTGGGTGTATGCAGTATTTTCCTGAGCGGTTAGGCCCCCCCCAGCTGGCCGGCTATAGTGCGTATCCGCAGTTGGTGGTGCTAATGAGACGGGGGAGCTGTGTTGACAACGAAATGTGCTTGGGTGGCAGGCACAATGGAGGTCGGCTCCTCGCCTGCCACCCGTCAAAGCACATTCCCCCCGCGGTCTCCGCAGCTCCCCTAACTACCTCTGTGGTTTTCAAGGTTAGTGGACTGTGACCATAAACAAGGTCTCAAAAAAAAAGCCCGTCGGGGGCTCGTAGTGCCGTACGGGCTAGTCATATCGGGTGCTGAGCTTGTTGTGCTCAGCAATATGTGATTGTCTATTTCCAACTGCCGATAAGTATACCACATATATTCCCTTTTGTCAAGACCTTTCCTCCCTAATGAGCAATTTTTTTCAAAATAAATCACAATCAAGCCACCTACGCGGGTAATTGCCGCCCTTATGTTCTGCTACGACGCTTTGCTCTGATTGGCTTTTCAATAACCTTTGTCGTGTAACTTACCTCTGTCGCGCTTGGCGTTGCCCGTCCATCTTCACTCATCATTCTACTGACATCCCCTGGTCCCGGTCCCAACTTTTCCCAACGCGATGGCTGACTACTGTGGGTGGCAATAGAATTTGCACCTCTCACTTGGTCCGTTCTCGGCCCGCGTCAGACTCCTGCCACTGATGGAAGTGATTCCTGATTAGGGGCCAGCAGGGCGTCAAGTGACCAGCCATCGGAAGAGATTTAGCATATCGCCACTGTGCTCCATCCGCCCATTGGCGGGGATGATAACGGAAGACCCTGCGGAGCAGTAATTCAAGTTCCAGCGATGTTTAACTGATATAAGTAGTGGGTATATACGATATGAGAGTTCCTTGAGGTAACCTTGAGAGTATATTGATACGACGTTGTGATCCAATACCGGTCTGAACCGAGCAACACAAATGGATTCTGCCATATCGGTTAAACCCAGACCAATGGGTAGCGCCGAAAACCCACCAACGCAGACTTTGCGAAAGGATACTACAGTGACAACTGCTGACCTGCGCCAACCCCTAATGTCGGATATTGTTGATCCGGCTACTTGCCGGAGATTTGACCCCTCGGACAGGGCACGGATTGGCGAGGCGACCTGCAACTCAACGGTTGGCCAGCAGGATGTCCTGTTTGGAGTTTTGAGAAGGCCGGGGGAAGCCAGCAGCTCCTTCTCCCGTCGTATGAGAGCCGACCAGTTCCTTAGACAGCCGTCAATCTTAACTCATTACTCATATAACCCTCGGGACGGTCCGTTAACGAGTGGACGGGCCGGATGCTCAGGCATGCCCCACCACATTGGATGATGCTTATGACTTAGCACCTGCAATATTATGACTTGCCCCGTTGTTAGAGCAGTCATTGGGGAGCTGTGTTGGCACGGGTATGCCCCGGGACTGCCAAATAGATAACGGAGGCGACTCTGGTATCTGTTGGCTGTTCCCTTCCGCATACCCTCCCCCCGGCCTTCGCAGCTCCCTATATTTGCCAGCGCCCTCCCCAACGACCGATAGTGATCAGCATCCGGACGTGATCAAACGGATGGCCCGCACGCCAACCGCCGCGCGGGCCCCGTCCTCAGATTAAGTGTCTAGACTCATAGTCACTGATAATCGCCAATTATATTACTTCCCCACAGGCAACAGTATCCCCTTCCCACTCGGAAAAAATTATTTACTATTCGTCAATCACCGGATCGAAGTTGTCTATGCCCACTGCTGGGGTTCCCCGTCGCAGCAGAGATTCGGCAGTGTAAGAACCGATGAAGCCGGCTGCGCCGGTCACCAGGGCAGGATCAGTTATCATTGGGTCACCTCAATAATTCGCCAGATTGGGCCAAGCAAGACTTTCTCGTATCAGTATATTAAC
>JALGUR010000026.1 GCA_029820565.1 Candidatus Zipacnadia bacterium | reverse complement strand
TTGGCCATCACCCTGCATAACATCCCCGAGGGATTGGCCGTGGGCGTGGCCTTCGGCGCAGCAGCTGCCGGCCTGCCCGCGGCGACCGTGACCGCCGCTGTAGCGTTGGCCATAGGTATTGGAATCCAGAACTTCCCTGAGGGCTTGGCGGTGTCCATGCCGCTGCGGCGCGAGGGAATGTCGCGGCTCAAGAGCTTCTGGTACGGGCAGCTCTCAGCAATTGTGGAGCCAATCGCCGGTGTTCTCGGCGCGGCAGCAGTGCTGTTAGCTCGGCCTCTCCTACCTTATGCTATGGCGTTTGCCGCCGGGGCGATGATTTTTGTAGTAACCGAAGAACTAATCCCCGAATCCCAACGCGAAGGCCATACAGATTTCGCTACTATGGGCGCTATGGTAGGTTTTACTGTTATGATGATACTGGACGTAGCGCTGGGATAGCCATAAGACAGGCAGCAGGCCCGGAACATTGGCAAGTATGAAGTACATTGACGAATACCACAATCCCCAAAAAGTCCAGGCCTTGGCGCGAAAGATAGCCAAAGCATCGGCTGGCCCAAACTGCTTTATGGAAGTGTGTGGGAGGAACTGAGACTGATTTCCGGGCCGGGCTGTCCGGTGTGTGTGACGCCGCCGGAGGTCATTGACGCGGCCATAGACCTGGCAGCCGGCGACGAATGGCTGGCGACTTTCGGCGATATGATAAAGGTGCCCGGTAGCCAAGCCAGTCTGGGAGAGGTCAAGGCTCACGGCGGACAGGTGAAAGTGGTCTACTCGCCGATGCAGGCGGTGCAATGGGCGCAGGAGAATCCCAGCGAGCAAATCGTGTTTATGGGAGTGGGCTTCGAGACGACTGCTCCCAGCGTGGCCGTCTGCATCTTGGAAGCAGCACAGTTAGGGCTGGAGAACTTCACAGTTCTGGTCGCACACAAGTTAATTCCGCCAGCGATGAGCGCCTTGATAGGCCAGGATGATGTGCGCATTGACGGCTTCCTCTGCCCTGGACATGTCAGCGTAATTATCGGTGCCCACCCTTATCAGCCAGTCGCAGAGGCGGGCATTCCCTGCGTCATAGCCGGATTTGAACCCACTGACATTCTGGAAGCGGTCTATGAGTTAGCCCGTATGCGTCAGGAAGGCAAGTCGGAGGTAGTCATCCAGTACCGCCGCGCCGTCAAGCCGGAAGGTAATCCCACCGCCCTCGCGAAGATGGATGAGGTCTTCCGGGCTGCGGCCACTCGCTGGCGCGGGCTGGGCCAAATCCCGGTCAGCGGCCTGCAAATACGCGAGAAATACGGCCAATTTGACGCGCAGCGGCGCTTTCAATTAGACTTGCAGCCTGTGCCGGAGCCGCCCGGATGTGAATGTGGCGCTATCCTGCGGGGAGCCAAGCGGCCCGCCAAGTGCGCTCTCTTCGGGACCGCCTGCCGACCCGACCACCCGATTGGCCCGTGTATGGTCTCGTCCGAGGGAGCATGTGCCGCAGTGTATCGTTATGAACCCGGATTGTAGCCGGATGATACGCTATATAGTCGCGTAGCGCAGGTTCTCAACCTGCGCGGGCTGGGGAAGCGGGGTTAGAGAACCCCGCCTACGCGACGAGGGTGGTTCTATTGCATCCATCACGGGCGGGTAGCCCATACCGCCAAAATCAAGAGAACTACCACCAACATTATGCAAAACTCTGACTTCATAAGTCTGGCCCATGGCGCTGGGGGACTGCTCTCCCAGCAACTCATCAGAGAGGAGTTTATGCCTCTGCTGGCAGCGACCGATCAGCCGCTGAATGATGCGGCTGTCGTCTCGGTCGGCGATATGCGCCTGGCTTTTACTACCGATTCGTTTGTCGTCTCGCCCCTGTTCTTCCCCGGTGGTGATATTGGCAGCCTGGCCGTGTATGGCACGGTCAACGACTTAGCCATGATGGGGGCTGAGCCCCGCTTTTTGTCACTGGCCCTGGTCGTGGAGGAAGGCTTTCCTCGCGCCGATTTGCATCAGATAGTGGGCTCGGTGGCGCAAGCGGCTCAGCAGGTCGGGGTGCCGATTGTTACGGGTGACACTAAGGTAGTCCAGCGCGGCGGGGCTGATGGACTTTTTGCTAACACCTCAGGCCTGGGCGTCGTTTATGAGCAAGTCCAGGTTGATCCCCGACGCGTTGAAGTGGGTGACGCCATTCTCATCAACGGCAGCATCGGCGACCACGGCATCGCGGTGATGTGCGCGCGGGAGGAATTGGAGGTCGCTGGCGAGGTCCTCAGCGACTCGGCCCCGCTGGCCGCCTTGGTCAAAGAAATGATTGCGGCCTTAGGGCCTCAGGTCCATGCCCTGCGCGACCCAACTCGCGGCGGCCTGGCGGCCACGCTGAATGAAATCGCTCAGCAAGCGCAGGTTACCGTGGAAATTCGTCAGGAATCTATTGCCATAAAGCCACAAGTGTCGGCTATCTGCGAGATATTGGGACTGGACCCGCTGCACGTGGCCAATGAGGGCAAGGTAGTGGCATTCGTGGCCGCCGAGGCTGCCCAGCAGGCCCTAAGCACGATGAAGTCTTCTCCACTCGGACTCGGTCAACAGAGCAGCATCATCGGCGAAGTCATAGCCGCCGGCCCACCCCAGGTGCGCCTCCAAACCGCCATCGGCACCACCCGCATCGTAGATATGCCCTCCGGCGAACTCCTGCCCCGGATTTGCTGATGCCTCACCGCCGGCCTATCTGCACCTGGTCTCGCGAGAAGGGATGCCTCACCCCCGGCCCCTCTCCCTGGGGGAGAGGGGAGATTGTGGGACGAACAACACCTAATAGCTCTTATCTGATTCCCTCCTCACCACACATCACGCTCACTGGTCCTTCACGACAACCCGCACCCCGTACCGAGACATTATGAGCCTTCTCGTCCTCATGTCCAGAACAGAGAGGGGAGATTGCACTACGAACAGATGTCACTGGTCTTTGCTTTTTCCGGCATCCCAAGTTGTTGCTACTGTTTCCTTCTTTTCCTTTCCCACATGTGGACCCATCAGTAGTTTTCCCTTATTCTTCTCTCCGAAACGGCGAGGGGTTAGGGGTGAGGCCAGTCAAGGCACACTTTATGGCTTTAAGAACACCTGGCAAGTTGCTGTTGACCTGCTCTTCGGGCAATCTTAGCACACGAATACCTATACGCTTAAGCTGGGCATCACGCCATTCGTCGGACCGCGACTGCCGCGCATGTGCAGGTCCATCAATCTCAATTGCCAATGCGGCTCGGGCACAGTAGAAGTCGAGGACAAAATCGCCGATAGGGTGCTGGCGACGGAATTTCTGTCCGAGTTGGCGATTCCGTAGTGCGTTCCACAGCCGTTTCTCAGCTCGAGTCGGCTGCCGGCGTTGCTCTCGGGCGAAGGCGACCTTATCCCGGCGGGCTACGCCGACGACTCGACGGGTTGCCTCGCGGCCTGCAGGAAGGGAGAATGCTGCCTCACCCCCAGCCCCGCGCCGTCGCCATAGCGGCTTTGGCGCGTCGGCGACTCTCCCTGCGGGAGAGGAGAGCTTGTGGGACACAGGGACAGAGGTAACATCCACCTGTTGGTCTCCCCGACGTGTAGGGGCCTCGGCGTTGCCTAGTTGTTCCGCGTCGCAAGATAGACACATTCCAGTTGTCTTTCCTTCCTCCCATCTTCGGCACTGCGCTCGGCGGGATACAGACAACCCAATGATACCCACTTGTCCCCCCTCCGGAACGGAGAGGGGTTAGGGGTGAGCCCTACAGCCTTGCCAGCAGTTCGCCGTAGCCGCTCAGGCGCAGGTAGATGCAGGCGGCGGCCAGGACGACTATCGCGACGAGGGCCACTATATCAGCCCAGGCGAGGCGGGGGCTGAAATATTCGGTCCGGCGGCCCGGTGCAGAGAGGCCACGGGCCTCCAGAGCACGGGAAAGGTCATCGGCTCGTCGCAGAGCATAACCCATAATCGGCACGATAAGGTGGACGTAGCGCCGCAGCCGCCGCCGCAGCCCGCCCTCATATAGCCTCAGTCCGCGGGCCCGCTGGGCCTCAGTGACCGTCTGCACGGTCTGCATAAACGTAGGCACCAGCCGGAAGGCCAAAGCCAAGGCAACCGAGGCGGTTACGGGCACGCCCATCCGCCGCAGGCCGTAGGTGAAGTCCTCGGGCTTGGTAGTGGAGATGAATACCAGGCCGAATACGAGTAGGGCGGTGATACGCAGGCCCATCGCCACGCCATATAGCAGGGACACATCGGAGATTACAACAGGTCCAAGGGATGCCAACAACTGCACATCTTCGGGCACATCACGGAGAAACAAAGCCCACATCAGTGTTGACATACACAGCAGCACCGCCAGGAATTTGTACATCCGGCCCAGGTTGACCATTGACCGAGCGGCGCTCAGTAGCACCAGCGCCAGAGCCAGGACGGCGAGTTGTGCTGAAGGGTGATTGAAGGCCATTGCCGGCACAAACAGCAGGATCAGGCCGATGATTTTCGTCACCGGGTGCAAGCGGTGGAGGGGACTATCAGTGTCTAAGTACAGGAAGCGGGAGTTCACTGCCCCTCACCTCTCCCCTCTTCAGTGACTCTGACACATTCGGCGAATTCAGCCGGGCTTAGCAGCGTCACTCCCAAAACCTGTTGGGAGAGTTGGACGCTGGCGGGTACAGACTGATGAGCCTGGGCGCAGAGGTTAGCGTCCGAGAATATCTCGCGCACCGGCCCGTCGGCGACAATCTCGCCATCAGCCATAAGAACGGCGCGGTGGGCGTAGGCAATGGCTCCCTCGGCGTGGTGAGTTACCATAATGATGGTCTGGCCTTCACTGTTCAGGCGGCCCAGCAGGTCAAACATAGCCTGCTGCTGGGGGATGTCCAGGCCGGTGGTCGGTTCGTCAAAGACAATTACCCGTGGCAGCAGAGCCAGCACCGAGGCCAGGGCAACCCGCTGCCGCTCACCCTTGGTGAGCGCAAATGGGTCGGCCTGCTCGTAGCCGGTCAGTTCGGTCAGTTCCAAGGCGTGGCGTACCCGGTACTCCAATCCTTCGCCGTAAATCCCCAAATTACGTGGACCAAAAGCGACCTCCGCATAAACAGTATCGGCAAACAACTGATGGTCAGGATTCTGGAATAGGTAGCCAACCGTGGCGGCCAACTCAGCGGTATCCTGCTGGGCGGTGGACCGACCAGCAATAAGGACCTGCCCTGCTCGGGGCTTCAGCAGTCCGTTGAGATGCTTACAGAGTGTGGTCTTGCCCGAGCCGTTGCTGCCTAAGATTATTAAAAACTCACCGCACCGCACTTGGAGGGAAACCCCGTTTAGGGCCGGCACTCCATCATAGGCGAAGTGCAGGTCCTCTACCTCTACCACGACTTCCCCGTATTCACTGGTCCGCTGGGCCTCTTTGTGCTGTAAGGCACCCCACTTTTGCCCGTCGAGTTTGACACCGACCGCGTGCAACTCGTCAGCAGCCTGGGCAACCGTTACGGGCCGGGCCTCCAGACCTAACTGAGCGCAGATTTGGGCTGTGGGGAGGCATTGCAGTCCCCAGCGCTCCGCCGGGGCGGGCTGGGCCAGTATTTCTTCGGGCCTCCCGGCATACGCCAGCCGACCACTATCCAGAACCAGCAATTTATCAGCGTCCATGGCCCGCGGGCTACTGTGGTCCACGATCAACAGGGTCCGGCCCTGGTGGTGAAGCCGCTGGAAGGCCGAGGTGACTGCGGCAGCCCCCTGCGGATCCAGGTCAGTCGTCGGCTCATCCAACACTGCTATTTGAGGCTCCGCGGCCATAACCGCGGCCAGTGCCAGCCGCTGCTTCTCCCCACCGGAGAGAGTAGTGGGGTCGCGAAGTCGCAGATCGGACAAGCCTGCCACGTTCAGCCAGCGCGCCACGGCCTGGTGCATTTGCCGGGAAGGAACTCCGTGATTCTCTAATCCAAAGGCTATCTCACGCTCTACATCACTGCAGAACAGTTGACTTTCAAAGTCCTGGAAGACTACCCCCACGTGCTGGGCGGTAGCGGCCACCGGAAGACTCGCCACCTCCAAACCTGCCGCTTGAACCCGACCCCGGTAGGTGCCCTGCTGTAGGCGAGGTATGACGCCATTGAGACAGAGGCAGAGGGTGGACTTGCCGGCGCCCGTACGGCCCATAAGGTAGCATAACTCGCCGGGGCGTTGGCTGAAGTTTATATCGTCCAGAGCGGCAGTGGCTTGCTCAGGGTAGGTGAAACTCAGGCCCTCAACGTCCACGCCTCCCAGGACGGGCCGCGGCTCAGTCATAGTTGGTGCCTCTGCGGGGCGATAGCGCCGCGGCAAGCGAGCCAGCAGCACCACTCCCCCACACAGCGCCAGACTGCATATCAAACCCACCTGCCGCAGAGCCATCTCTTCGGGCACCAGCAACGTAGTGCCCCAGGCCTCCTGGAAGGCGGCGGCGTGGCGAGTTACCAGTCCCGCCAAGCCGGCGCCAACCCGAACAAAGACGCCGGCCTTGTCCAGAGCCGCCGAAGCTCCCACGGCGCCTGCGGCCACCACCATCAGCCCAGCCAGCGGGGAAAGCAGTCCATTGCCCACGTCTTCATCAGCCATTATCTGCGGATAAGTCAGACCCCAGCGGCGGGCTCGAGGGTACAGCAGCGCCAGCAGCGGCATCCCCAGGACGATGCCCACCAGGCAGTTGTTGATAGTGATAATGGTCGCTACTATCTCATAGGGTGCGAGTCCTAACAGGTCAATGCCGTAGGCTATCACCACCGCACACGCCGCGCTGCCGGCTATGGTGACCAACGCAAAGACTGGTAACTGGCCCACTGCACCTGTCGCGAGCCGGCGCGGCGAGAGCAGATGCCACAGGCGGTAAGGGACATAAGCCAACAGGAAGTTACCCAGCAGACCAAAGAGACTGCCCGGGCCGACGGTGCCGAAAAAGTCACCGATCAGATTGCCCATAGCACAGCCCCAGGCCGCCGCCGGGCCAAACAGAAGGCCAGTAACAATAGGGATAGCGGCCGCGGGGCGAATCTCAGTGATACCGGGGATTATAGGAATGGGCTTGAAGGGAATGAGAATAGCAGCGTAAAGAGCAGCCGACAGTGCCACCAGGACTACCATCTTGGTATTGCGCCACATCGCGATAGCATCACGCATTGGCTATTACCTTTCAATCCAGATGGGACTTGACCAGGCCATCCGCCGGTCGCGCTGGGTGACTCGGACATAGTAGAACACAGTGCCCGGGTCGCCTAATCGTTCTACCTGGTCTAAGGGCTTGTCATCTATCCATTCTTCTTCAAAGTTCAGTCCCTCACCAGCAAAACAGGCTACGACCTGATTGTTGCGCACTATCTCTACTTGTTCAATCTGGCGATGGCTGGCCACCTTTATCTGCAAAGCCCGCTGGGGGCCGATTTGGTCAGTGGTTAGTTGCGAGCCCATTAGATGGTCGTCGAGTTTGACCGATAGCAATATATGGGCGGCCATAGTAGCATAACAGCGCCGCGCCTGGAGGGCTTCCCAGATCGCCTCTCGGGTCAGTTCACGGGCGAGAACCGCAGTAAACCCACCTATTACTATTTCCTCAGGGTCCAGCCCAGCCAGGGCGCTGCGGCTCTCGCCCGCCAGACCGACGTGACTATCACTGCCACCCACAAATCCCAGACGGTAACCCTGGGCCAGGGCATCCTGTACCGAGGAGCCATATCCGCCCAGGTACACATTCCCACCTACATCGTCAACCTCAAATAAGCCCCGATTCTGGCAAACCTCTATCAGCCGCTCGTAGCGCGGATTTATTGTAGTGAAATCATAGGGGCCCCAGCCGGTCCGGGGCCGTGACTCAGAATGACAATTGGGATGATGCGGTATTACCATACATTCTGTATCACCAATGGCTTGCCATAACTCCTCTGGAGTCTGAGCGCGCAGCAGAGGTGGGTTAGGGGCAGAGAAGTAGACGTTCTTGTGGCCCGTAGTAAAATAGAACTCTACGGCAGGGAAAGTGACAAATCGCTGGGGCTGATTGAACTCGGCATCTACGGCTAAGTCTTGCTGCCAGACCTCTTCACTGCCCGGTTGCATCGTAACGACGGCAAAGTCTAATCCCGCCACATCGCGAGCATAGCGGTAGGATGTAGGGTGATCGCTGCCGCAACTCTCATAGGGCTGGCCACGGCCGGTCATTACATGCAAATCACCAAAGTAGATATGGTACGGCGCGGCAAGGTCAGGGCATACCGGATTGCTGGTGCCGATCAATTCCTGTTCGGCATCATAGACAGTGATTCGCTGCCCGGGGGCAATTTGGTCATTAACCCGCACCTGGACACTACCCTCAGCGCTGTCATCAAATAGCGCCGTGCCAGCAGCGTCCTTAGGGGTGATGGTCGGCGTACCGCGATAACTGCGGCTGCGGTTGTCATATTCATCACGAGCACAAATCACTATCCGCGAGGGGCCGTCGGGATGCGCCGGTTGCCTGACTACTGCTGAGAAATAATCAGCCGGGCCGCCGATGACGTCAAAGCGCGGCACCTGCTCCAAGCGTACGAAGCCCTCGGAGTCTTGGCCTCCGAGGAGATACGAACCATTACCGTCCGCATCCACCCACACGTCGAATTGAGTGTGGGGAATAGCAATCTTCTGGGCTCGCGCCCGCAAAAAATACCCGCTGACATACCCACCTCTCTCGCCTATGGTCACTATGATTTCGTCACCTTCCTGGAGGCTTGCGCCCCACACCGTCACCTGGATAATAGCCACTTGGCGCCAGTGGTAGGTAGCCGGACAGACGTTGTCCAACTTCACTTCACAATTCGCCCCGGGCCGGCTGCAAGTAGCGATGACCTTGCCCACTTCCCAGCTGTTATAAGGCTGATGAGGCGGGGCGATGCGCACGCCGCCGCCGACAGATATGCCCCGCGAACCTACTGTGTACATTAGCCGCCAGGTGCCCCGGCGGCCTGCTACTACCGGACCGGGCGGATCTAATTTGATGGTGCCCAACTGCTGATTGCTACTCATATCACTCGCCTTATTAGTAGTAAAGTTCTCACACAGTTAGCATTAGGTTACCACAATGATTAGGTACTCGCAACTGCGCCGCGCATTGGCTGAGAGCAAGTTTCAGGACTATTACCTTTTCACCGAGCCGTATTTGTGCTATAATATCGGTACGGGCCGCTTATCACCCGTCTCAGGACGCAGACTACTTCACAGAACCAGAGGGTGAGAGCCGTGGCAAAACAGGGCCAGGACGACCGATTGAAGCGTGACATAGCTGCTGTCGGATTTGTCACCTTGGGGGCCTTATTACTGGCCAGCCTATTCTATGGCAGTCGTAATGGCGGCTTCGTGCCTCACGCTATATCTCAAGGATTACTGTTAACTTTCGGCATAGGCGCATATCTGATGCCGGCAGCCGCCTTTGGGCTGGCGGTCTTGTATGGGTTGGAGCAGACCCGCTTGGGCGGGCCCCAGACATTGATGGGACTGGCGCTACTGTTTATTGTCATAATCGTCCTATGCCACCTCCTCGTTCCGTTGGATGCCGATTTCTTCGCCCCAGAAACACTAACCCGGAGCGGCGGTGGTGTGGGGGCGGCTATTGCTTGGGCCTTCTTGAAGGTTCTGGGCGCAGCAGGCAGTTATATTGTCTTGGGGGGCATTGCTCTGGTTGCGGTTATACTCATTACTCAGTCTTCCACCCGGCAGTTAGTGGGCGGAATAAGTACAGCGGTGGGGCAAGGCACAAAATACCTCGGAGAGATAACCCAGCGGCGCAACCGACCTCGTCGGCGCAGCCTGCGCCAGGAAGCTGAGGCAGCCCGCCGCTCCCGAGGGCGACGGGTGGAAACCGGGGGACCGCGAGTAGACTTGGACGACGAAGCCGAATCGCCCCCTGGCCAGCAAGGAGAGCCAGAGATTGATGACTCACCATCTCCACCAGCCGCAGCCAATCCCGCCCCTACCGCCAAGCCCCGGACCGCCAAGGGGGAGAACAACGAAGGGGCCCGGGAGCCCCAACTGCAATTGGTAAGCCCTCCCCAATCCTACACCCCGCCGCCGACGTCGCTGTTGCAGAAACTGAAGGCGGAAACCGATAGTCAGGAGATGAAGGAAGAGACGGCAGAGAGCATTATCAAGTTGGAGGATACCTTGGAGAGTTTTGGCATAACCGCCAAGGTTGCCCACTTTGAACGGGGGCCAGTGCTGACCCGATACGAGGTGGAGCCGGAGCGCGGCATTCGCGTCAACCAGATAACCCGGCTGGCTGATGACCTGGCGATGAGTCTGGCCGCAGTAGATGTCAGGGTAGAGGCACCAATTCCGGGCAAATCAGCCATTGGTATTGAGGTACCCAACGAACACCGCTCGGTAGTTAGCCTGCGCGGCGTGATGGAATCCGAGCAGTTCCAGAGCCGTGACGGGGCGTTGCCGATAGCGTTAGGCAGAGATATTGCCGGTCAGCCCATAATCGCTGATTTAGTACCTATGCCCCATCTGCTCGTCGCCGGGGCTACTGGTTCGGGCAAAAGTGTCTGCCTGCACTCGGTAATACTCAGTCTGGTGATGAGGCATTCCCCGGAGCAGGTCCGCTTAATGCTTATTGACCCCAAGCGGGTGGAATTATCCATTTACGATGGCATCCCTCATTTGATATCGCCCGTGGTCTACAGCCTGAGGCAGGCGCACAGCGTACTCACTCAGGCCATCAGGGAGATGGAAAAGCGCTACGACAAATTTGCCCTGAAAGGAGTCAGCAATCTCTCTGAGTACAATGAACTGGCCCGAATGCCCAAGGAGGGCATCATTGACGAATTTGACCCGCTGCCCTGTGTGGTTATTGTCATTGATGAGTTGGCTGACCTGATGATACAAGCGCGCGCCGAATTTGAATACTCTATCTGCCGCATTGCTCAGTTGGCGCGGGCGACGGGCATCCACCTGGTAGTCGCCACCCAGCGGCCTTCGGTAAAGGTAATTACCGGCAATATCAAGGCCAATATGCCCTCCCGCATTGCCCTGGCCGTCGCGTCTATGCACGACTCACGCACGGTTCTGGATGGCCAGGGAGCCGAGCGGCTGATTGGCAACGGGGATATGCTCTATGCGCCCCTGGACGCCCCCAAACCCATACGAATGCAGGGCTCATTTGTGCCGCGGAGTGATATTGAGAAGGTTGTCGCCTACCTCTGTGACCAGGGCGAACCCGATTTCGAAATAATTCCTGACATGCCCGGGGAGGAGGAAGACTATGGGGCGGACGTGGCGGCCAGTGACGAATTATACCGAGCGGCGGTTGAATACGTAGTAGCCGAACAGCAGGCCTCAGTGTCAATGTTACAGCGCCGCTTCAAGGTGGGTTATGCGCGCGCTGGCCGCCTGATAGATATGATGGAGCGCCGCGGAGTAGTCGGTCCTCACGAAGGCCCCAAGCCACGCCAGGTGTTAGTCGGCCCGGGTATGGCCGAGGCGGCCCTATCCGAAACGTTGACCCAATATAGCCCAGATAGTGAGCCGTCTGATGCGACGGCGGGCGAGGAACCACAGTCCGCGGACTGAACTCAATGGCTACGCGTTCTGAACAATCACCAAATGATGGCGGCCAGTCTGATATTCATCCGGCTAACGATCTCAACGAACTGACTGGCAAGCACTGGATTAGGTTTACCAAATCTTGGTTTGTCTGCGACTCGCCGCGCTACCACCGCAACAAGGACACCGAACTTCACCCCGCTCGCTATCCCGAAGAATTAGTCGCTGAGTTTGTTAACTTCTTTACTAAGCCAGACCAATGGATATTGGATCCATTCTGTGGCAGTGGCGCGACTCTGATAGCCTGCCTGGAGGAGGGCCGCAAAGCCATTGGGGTGGAGTTGTCGCCTAAATATGTGCAGGTAACTCAACAGCGGCTCCAGCGATTGGATGCCCTGGGTAATGTCCAGGTGCTGGCGGGCGATGCTCGGCGCTTGACCGACCCGGCGCTATGGCAGGATTGCCTGGCTTGCAGTGACGGCGAATTGCCGCAGTTTGATTTCATCATCACCTCGCCGCCGTACTGGAATATGCTGCACAAAAGCCGCGGCGGGGTAGAATCAACACACAAACAACGGGCCAGCCAAGGCCTGGATACTCATTACTCAGAAAGTGAGGATGACCTGGGTAATATTGAAGATTATGACGAGTTCATAGAGGCGCTGGGGGCGGTCTTTGACCAGTGTCAGCGGCTGCTGAAGCCCGACAAATATATGGTAGTGGTTGCCCAGAATTTGCGCGTGGCGGACGGTTACGTAGTGCCGCTGGCCTGGGATCTGCAAAAGCGCCTCAGCCGCACCTTCAATTTCCAGGGTGAGCGTATCTGGTGCCAGAACACCAAACAATTAGGCATCTGGGGCTACCCCAAAATCTTCGTCCCCAATTACCACCATCATTACTGCCTGATATTTCGGAATGATAAGGGATGTTCGCGGCCGTCGTAGGAGCGACATTCCTGTCGCGATTGCTGTTTTCTATCTTACTGTGGGAGGGGCATCCTTGTCCCGACCCGTGTGCCGTTCGTAGGGGCGGAAGTGCGAAGCATCTTCCGCCCGCCTTTGGCCTGAGCGTACACTGGGCGGAACCTACTGCTGCGCAGCAAGTTTCGCCCCTACAGAAAGACCCGGCTTGCGTTGATACCTCTGGCCTTTCGGCGCAAAATTTATACAAAGGGATAACCGCAAATGACCGAAAAGCCTACGGTCGCCCTGGTATCGCTGGGCTGCCCGAAGAACTTGGTGGATTCGGAAGTGATGCTGGGCCTGTTAGAGCAGGCCGGCTATTCTATCGTGGAGGATACCGAGCAGGCGCAGGTGCTCATTGTCAACACCTGTGCCTTCATTGCGCCGGCGGAGCAGGAGGCTGTTGAGGCTATCCTGGATGTGGCGGAACTCAAAGAGACCGGCCAACTGAAGGCTCTCATCTGCGCTGGCTGCCTGCCCCAACGCCACCTTGATAGCATCCGGGACGAGTTGCCCGAGGTGGACGTCTTCCTAACGCCAGGGGCAGTGGACCAGGTGGTGGAGGCCGTTCAGTTGGCCCTCAAAGGGCAGCGCGAGGTAATAAAGTCGCCGCTGACTTATATATACAATGCCGAGACGCCGCGCTGGCGTTCAACGCCGCAGTGGCTGGCGTATCTGAAAGTCGCAGAAGGCTGTAACAACCGGTGCAGTTTTTGCACGGTGCCCTCCCTGCGCGGGCCATACCGCAGCCGTCCCGTAGACGACATTCGCGACGAGTTGGCGTCCTTGGTGGAGGAAGGCGTGTGGGAAGTTTGCCTAATCGCCCAAGATACTACTAACTACGGCCACGATCTGGAGCCCCCGGCCTCGCTGGTTCAACTATTAGACGAGTTGCCCACGCGAGACTATGACGGCTGGATACGAATAATGTATATGTATCCCAGTCGGGTGTCTGAGGCGCTCATTGAGGCCGTCGCTCGCGCCGACGCAGTAGTGCCCTACTTTGACATACCTTTTCAGCACGTGGCTTCAGCAGTCTTGCGACAGATGCGCCGACCAGGAAACACCGAGAGTTATCTGCGGCTAATCAATCAGATTCGGCAGATAATTCCCAAGGCTGCACTGCGCACTACCTTTATCGTCGGTTTCCCCGGCGAGACCGAACAGGATTTCCAATTATTGTTGGATTGTGTCCAGGAGGCCCGGTTTGACCGCCTGGCGGTATTTCGCTACTGGCCCGAGCCGGGCACTGCTGCCGCCAAGTTGCCCGACCAGGTACCCGAGGAAGTAGCCAATCAGCGCCAGGAAGAGTTGTACTCAGTCCAGGAGGATATTTCACTGGCTAATAACGAGCGGTTGGTTGGGCAGCGCTTGCGGGTCCTCGTAGAGAGAGAGTTGGAGGAGGGCGACGGATGGGCAGGCCGGTCGTATCGGGATGCGCCCGAGATAGACGGGGAGGTCATAATCTACGCGGAGGACAATAATACCCTTGAGTTGGGAAAATTCGTGTGGGCCAAGGTCGAGAAGGCCCAGGTGCACGATCTGGAAGTGGTCGTGGCCACTGATTAGGGTGACGTAGTAAGTGGATACGAAATGAGTCTGCTGGAGCAATTCACCCCAATACTGTTCTTTGATGCAGCCATCATATCTTTGCTTTGTGTGGGGGGCGGTCTGATGCACATTATCTGGTCTCTGGTGAGAAAGCCCCGCACACCCGACGTCAGCAGCTGGTGGGTGGTCGCGATTGGCTTCCTGCTTGGGAGCGTCCTTTATACTATCGCCAGGTCGCTGAGATGACTTCACGGAGAGATTGATAATATGGCGGAACAGATTCGCGTTAGATTCGCGCCCGCGCCGACGGGATATATGCACATCGGCAACCTTCATACTGCGCTGTTCAACTGGCTATTTGCCCGGCAACAGGGTGGGGCGATGGTGCTGCGCATAGAAGATACTGATGAATTGCGCTCCACGCCTGAGGCCCTCGGTGTCGTCTACGACGGGCTGCGGTGGCTGGGGCTGGATTGGGATGAGGGACCGAATGTGGGTGGACCATACCGGCCTTATGTGCAGTCCGAGCGCCTGGAGATCTACCAGGCCTACGTCCAGAAACTCGTAGACGCAGGTCGGGCCTATGAATGCTTCTGCACGCCGGAAGAACTGGAAGAGCAGCGGCAATTGATGCGGGCGCGGGGTGTGCCGCCGCGGTATGACGGCCGCTGCCGTGACCTGACCGAAGAAGACAAACAGCGGCGGCGCGAGGAAGGCCGAGAGAGTTGTACTCGTTTCCGCGTCAAAGAGACCGGCAATACCATCATCAACGACATCATCCAGGGCGAAGTAACCTACGATAATGCCCTAATCGGAGATCCCGTTATCGTCAAGACTTCGGGCTATCCCACCTACCATTTAGCAGTAGTAGTGGACGATCACTTAATGGAAATCACTCACGTCATCCGCGCAGTCGAGCACCTGCCCAACACCCAGATACACTTGCAACTGCAACAAGCCCTGGACATTGAGCCGCCCCGGTACGCTCATCTACCTCTGATACTTGGCGAAGATCGCACCAAACTCAGCAAACGCCACGGCGCAGTAGCCGTGACCGATTACGCAGCGCAGGGATTTCTGCCCGAAGCGATGTTTAACTTCCTGGCCCTGTTGGGCTGGTCGCCGGGCAGCGAAGAAGAGATTCTTTCGCGCCAGCAAATCCTAGAGCGGTTCTCGCTGGAGGCGTGTGGCAGTTCGCCGTCAGTGTTTGATGTGGCCAAAGCCGAGTGGATGAATGGTGAGTATGTAAATAGGGCTGACCCCCAGTACCTGGCCGACTGGGTGCTGCCCATACTTCAGGAAGCCGACCTGATGGAGGCTGAGCCCAGCCACCAGCGCCAGCAGTGGCTGGTTGCGGTCGTTGAACTGATGCAGAGCCGGGTAAAACTATTGTCAACTTTCACCACTTGGGCCCGCTATTTCTTCACCGATGACTTTGAATATGAAAATCGTGCTCGCCGGGAGTGGCTCAATGACGCGCAGACGCCTCCGAAATTGACGGCGCTGGCCAATCGTCTCGAAGCGCTGAGTGCCTGGACACCAGATACGATAGAAGGGACAGTACGGGGTTTAGCCGATGAACTGGGGCTGTCAGCGGCCAAAGTAATTCATCCCTGTCGGGCAGCGGTAACGGGCACCACCATCGGGCCGAGCCTGTTTCATCTGATGGCGCTTATTGACCAATCAGCCGTCGTAGGCCGCTTGCGTCGAGCCGCCGATTTGTCGGCCGCCAGCGAACTACAGCCCAGTGGTGACGAGGAATCCCAGTAGATGGCGGCAGTGACTTGACGCAGGCCAGCAGATACACTATAGTTAGGCAAGTATCCAACACAGCCGGTAAATTTGGCGTTCCTAAGGAGAGTGTTTGCGATGCTGAGCAGAACCGGAAGTTGCCGTACCATACTAACTGTGGCTATGACCATTGGCATAGTGGTTCCGCTAATGGCCCAACAGTCGGAGAATATTAACATTGCCAACGGGCTGGTGGCCCGCATTCGTACCCCCGGACCTTATGCCAATCTCAAGGAGCGAGCCGCCGCCATTGACAAGGCCATAGCCGAAGTCATCTCCACCCAAGATACCCAGAATCCGCAAGTTAGTCTGAAGGAAGTTGACGGGCGCTGGCATATCTTCGTCGGACCCGTCAAAGTCATTGGTATCTATCCGGCCGAAGCCGAGGCCAATGCGATCGACGCCCGGGAACTGGCGGCTATCTGGGCTTACAATATCAAACAGCGTCTGCCCTTGACCACGCCGGTCTCCAAAATGCCGGCGGGCGCCACGCTGCCCCAAGTATCCACCACTGTTTCACCACCACCACCTCCCAAGCCTGCTGGAACCGCGCTGGCCGAAACTGAAGAAGAACCTCCCCGGGCACCGACCGCCGAAGAAGAGGCGACTATGGAACCGGCTGTACCCCGCAGCGCCCCGCTTTTGCTGATCGTGGATGCCTTCAATGTGGTGCGTAATCTCCCTGAGGAGGATTACCTGCTCAAGCGTGAAGAAGTGGCCGTGAACCTGATGAAGAACCTCAGACCATTTATGACACTGCCCGCTCCCGTTGAGGTCCCGGCGCCGGTTGCTGTAGAGGTGCCCACCCCCATTACCGGGAGAGCCACTGTCGGCCCGCCTACCGTCGTACCTCCACCTCCAGAGGCACCTACCGAAGCGCCTGCGGTAGTGGAAGGGCCAGTAGCGCTCGCCACCGAGTTCATCCCCGTGCCCGGGATTAGTGCGACTGAAGGCATCCCTGAAGGCCACGAGGACGACCCCGCCTACGTTCGGGTTCCCCAGAAGCACCGCATCAGGGCCAAGTTCAAATTCGCGGGCGAGCCCTACCAGCAGTTACTCGCCGAAGACGCGGAAAGTGCCCAGGCTATCGGCGAACTACTGAAGGTCGCCCGCACGGCCTTTGCGGCAGGGAGCTTTGACGACTCTGAGCGCTACCTGGACCACGCCCTGCGCCTGTTGGGCGCCGTGCCCCTGCCGGAGTAGGCTGCCCAGGAATAGACAGAGGCCGCTGGTCTCGGAGGCAGTTTTTGTGGGAGGGCCATCCCTGGCCCGATAGCAGTCCCGCCTTCGCTGTGAAAGCAGCTTCGGCGGGCAAGCGCGGCAGGAATGCCGCTCCTATCTTGGCTTGGTGACGGGGGAGCGGTTGATGACGGTGGCGACTTGGCTGTGGGGGATGATTACCTGCTGGCCATCGGCTTGTGCACATGGTTCTGACCTCTTTCCCATTAAGACCTGCCTTCTACTTAGAACCAAATGTACCCTCTTCAAGGTCAATTTGCATTATGCAGACCGGCACCCGCCTTATCAATGTAATGTAGATAGAGGCGCTGATTGGTAGGTCTTCGCCGGGTGGAGATCGTTAGATAACTCAGAGGTAAGGTGCCTTGACAGGGCGCTGGCATTGCTGTAAAATACCTTAAGAGTGAAGATAACAGTTGAGGAGGTGGATACCATGCGGGCGCGAACGAAGACAGCCCTGATAGTGGTCGTTCTGGTAGTACTGGGGTCAGGCGGGGTGTGGGCGGAACAAGGTCCGGTGGATTTGCTGGTGGCGCTGGAAAGCGGACAGGTATGGGCCCAATTTCGGGGCGCCGGCCCGACTGCCCTTCAGGGAACGGTGGGACGAAGCCCCTATGGACCTGCAAACTTGAGCGTCACACCAGGCACCCAGTTTCAGAGCCAGCGCCCCGGGGTGCAGGGCATGACTACATTCGGCTCACTGAACATTGACCTGAGCCAGCGGCGGATTGCCAGTATCCGGATACCTGCGGCCTGCACCAATATTGGGCTGCGTACTCCCACCCCAGCGGATATGATGATTCCCACAGCGTGTCCGAATAGGCGGATGGCGCGGCTGACGCGGGTAATTGCCCGCCGCAAGCCCCCACACCCGGCGGCCCAGCTGGCGGTGTGGGCGGTAGCGAACAATCCTGGGCGCTGGCAGATAGAGGGGTATCTGCGCGAGGCAGCGAACCCGAATGGGCCCGGCGCGGTCAGCAAGCGAGACAAACTGATAACGACCGCTGAGAGTCTACTCCGCGAAGCCGGGCTAAGACCCAGCACATTCCGAATGTTTGAGTGAGTCACCAAGGTATGATTGAATTCTGAGAGATCAATTGTCTGAGGCAAAGGAGACGATCAGATGACTTTAAGAGAGCAAGTAGAAGAAGTAATACAGAAGATCAGGGCGCACCTGCAGAGCCACGGGGGAGATGTGGAACTGGTGGAAGTGAGCGAGGATGGCACTGTACAAGTACGCTTGCAAGGAGCCTGCAAGGGCTGTCCGATGGCCCAACAGACTATGAGCATGGGTATTGAGAGGGTACTCAAGGAGGAGATTCCCCAGATCGCGGCAGTAGAGGCCGTGGACTGATGGGCAGCCCAGGCAAATGTCAGTAATAATCAGTTACAGGAGGCAGTACGGTGAAGATATTTGCCGATACCGCTAATGTTGAGGATATTCGCACCGCCTGCTCGTGGGGCATAATAGATGGAGTGACCACCAATCCCAGCCTGGTGGCCCGCGAGAACAGGCCCTTTGAGGAGGTAGTAAAGGAGATCTGTGAGATCTGTCCCGGGCCGGTAAGCGCCGAGGTGGTCAGTCTGGAGGCTGAGGGCATGATTCAGGAAGCCCGTAAGGTCTCCTCGTGGGCGCCGAATATCGCAGTGAAAATCCCCATGATTAAGGAGGGCATCAAGGCCATCAGTGTCCTGTCCCTGGAAGGGATACAGACCAACTGCACTCTGTGCTTCTCGCCGAATCAGGCCCTACTGGCCGCTAAGGTCGGAGCCACGTTCATCTCGCCGTTTATCGGGCGGTTAGACGATATTGGCCACCGGGGCATGGACCTGGTTGAGCAGATTGGCCGGATTTATGACAACTACGACTTTGAGACAGAGATCATCGTCGCCAGTATCCGTCATCCCCAGCACGTCGTGGAGGCGGCGTTGATTGGCGCGGACATCTGCACCATTCCCTTTGCGGTGTTAGAGAAGATGTTCAACCACCCGCTGACCGACGTGGGCGTTGAGCGGTTCTTGGCCGACTGGAACAAAGCCGGTCTGAGCCTGTAAGTTTAGGCTCGGAGCCAGAGCGAAGAACAGAGAGGGCGACAAATAGTCGCCCTTCTTGGTATACACGCCACCTCACGTGCAACACGATTGGTGAACCTTCCGATCTAACCCAAACGCAGGCCGACATATTCCATCCAGAGCTGACAACTAGATTTGCCAAACGCCTCCGTTAGGAACCGCTCTTCGTTGTCTGGCGGGTCCTTCTTCAAGGCGGCTGTGAAATCAACCAGCAGGTCTCCCTTGTTAGCGTATCTTTCTGTGAGCCATTCGTAGAAATCTGCCCACACCCAATAATGTTGTTTGTGTAGACCCGAACTCCTACATACCATACTCGGCCGAAAGTCGTAGCAGCGTTTCGGATAGTCCCAGCCCAACTTCAAACGAACAAACTCAGCCATTGCCTCCATAAGCCATTCACTACACTGTCGGAAATTCTGCGCCACGTGCGTTCCTTCGTGGATTAGGAATCCTTTGTCCTCGACATGGATCTTGCTTGCATTGAATACAATGTCATTATCACCAACCTTAGCAGCCCCGCACGCTGTCTTATCCATGCGAATGTTCACGAGTTCACGAAACCGAAGCCCGACCAGTTCGAGAATTCTGGGGTATTTGATATCGAAGTAGTCTATTAATTGCTTTGCCCGACGTTCACAGGAGGAGAAATCTGAATAATCCAAACGGCAATACTTACCTTCGATAACGCAGGTCACGTTCTGCCTTCCTCCTTTATTTGCCCTGCTCTATGTCCCGTGGTTGCTACAGATGTTACATCATGGCCGTCTTGCTGTCAAAGGCTTTTTCGAGATTCTGTAGGAGAAACTGGTATGGTTTTGCCGAGTGCGCCGAACGGAAGCACGCGATATTCTCAGTCACCCGGCCTAAGCCTGATGACCGTGGGGAAGAGACTATCTACCGTTACATTGCGGATGATCAGGATTCCTTCGCGCCATTTGTTGGAGTATTCATAGCCCACCGGATGAGCGCCGTCGGGCAGATAGACCTCCACATCCATTGTCCGCACTGGCTGGCGATTTATGTAACGGTTATACTGCAACTCTTTGAGCCACTGGTAAGTCGGTCGGGGCGTGAGGCCGTCGGAGCGCACGATGCCGAAGCCAAAGTCATTTAGGGTCATTGCCTCAGGGAGTTGGGGCTCACCGGTGACCTGGCGCTCATTATCAGCGGAGAATTGATAAGGGAGGACCTTCTGATACAGCCGTCGCCTCCAGTGGTCCTCTAACACTGAACGCCACTGGTCTTTGTGAGCCTCATCAAAGTATTGGGCATCGTCTTCGCCGCGCTCATGAGGCCAGCCCCAGGCCGCGACGAAATTGCCGGCGTCAATACCCCATTCGGTGTTCCATAGCGGGCGATTTTCGTCGCCAAACTCCTTCATCACCTCGTAGACGCGCAGGCCGCGGGCGACGAGACTATACTGGATGGGCACGCCGTAAGTATGAATATTCATTATGTCAAAGTAGTCTTTGCCGCCACTTTCGTAGATGCCACGGGGGAAATCGCCGCAGTCGCTCATCCCGCCGGTCAGTACCCAGGCTCGGGGATTGGCTTCTTTGATAGCCGGGTAGGCTACCTTGAGCATCTCGGCGTACATCTGGCCGCGCTGCAGCATCGGGATAGGCTGGCCTTCGGGCCCTTCTACCCCGGCGCCGAACAAGTCAGTAAAAGCCACGTCCATCTCATTCCACAACTCCCAGAAGCGGATACTGGGATAACGGCCCACCATCGCTGCCACAAATTGGGCGAAGCGGCGGTAGGCTTGGTGGCGGTTCTCAAAACTCAGCCCCGGAGCGTTGCCGTGGACCACCACTTCCAGTTCAATGCCCTTCTGCTGGCAGCGCTGCACCAGGTCGTCCCAGCGTGCCAGGTACTTGGGGTCATATACTCCAGGGTCGGTAGTGTTCTCCATTAGGTACCAATACATCGTATGCCTGACCAGACGAATGCCCAACGCGCTGACCATATCAATCTGCTCGTCAGGCATACCGTGCATCCCCATACCCAACTCAGGGCGCATATCATAGACCCACAACTCAGTCGGCGAGCGCCGGTAGACCCGGACATCGGGATTTCTCAGCAGCAGTGCCGGGATGCTCGGAGGGGCGGAGGCGGCCGATACGCAGAGGCTGATCCCCAGGATGATGCCAATTATAGTAGTCTGCTTCATAGATCTGTTCCTTCTATGAGTTATGCTCAACGTCACCACGCTACGCTGACCATTTGTCCAATACCCTCGGTTGATTGTAACACAAGACTATCCTTCCCCCAACTCGCAACCATATCGGGGCTGGCCTGTCCATATATTTGAATGAGTCAATAATTGGTATATGAGGATAATAGTGTGAATTATCGGTGCTATTCTATCATCGGTGTATTAGTGATGATGAGCACAATCGGCTTGGGGTGGTATGAACCGGTGGCGGCTGCCCCCCAACGGCCGCCGGGTCCGGCTACGGTGGGCCTGGCTCGCGCTGATCATCTGTACTTGCCTGGTCCGGTTTTTGCTCCCCCAGGCATCTATCCGGAGGGCAAGATAGACTATGAAGTTATCCAGGATTTGATCGATCGGGCCGTGGCGGCTTTTTCCGGGCAGTCCTCGCAGCAGTTCTGGTCGCAGATGTTTGTCCCCACTGACCGGGTAGGATTGATGATTGATGTGCAACAGCCGCCCGTGCCGATTGTACTGGTGGATGCCATCATTGCTCGGCTTGTGGCAACAGGGCTGCGGGCGGAGAATATCCTGATATTTGCCACCGATGAACGAGATTTGTTTGCGGCGGGCTTCTCCCTACGCCGGAACCGAACCGGGGTGAAGTGTTATGGCGCTGAATCAGCCGGTTACCGCCACGGAATTAGCCGCATAGTACTGGATATGTGTGACGGCATAATCAATGTGGCCTGCCTGCGCCCTGACGAGCAGGTGGGGATGAGAGGGACCATTGCTAATCATTTGAGCTGCGTCCCTCACACTCGCCGTCTTAATCTACTTTCTGACCCGCAGCAGTTGCCCTCAGCAGCCGCTGAACCGATAGTCCGGCAGCGAACTCGACTGCACTTGTTGGCTGCCCTGCATCCGTATTATGCCCTTCCTACCCCCCAGGAGCCCGAACCGCGTTGGGAATATAGGGGACTGCTGCTGTCTACCGATCCAGTCGCCGTGGATGTTATGGGCTACCGGATATTGGCAGCCAAGCGCAACCAGCAGGCTAATGAGACTGAGCCCCTGGACTCAATCCCCGAATACCTGCGAGTGGCCGGCGAGCAGTATTGTTTGGGCCAGTGCCATCCTGACCTTATTACGGTTGCCCTCAGCGGACCTGGGGAAGATAGTCTGCTGGAAGGCCAAAGGCACCCTCTGAGCATTGCCGCTCGTCGGTAGCAGCCTCAATATGGCCAGAAGCGATAAGTGTCAAAAGTACCAATAACGCCGACTAATCCCCACACGCCTCCCATCACAAATTCTCCGAGAATCAGGCCCAAAAACAAGGGGAGAAGGCGCCGGTACAGTTTGTGGCTCCCGTAACGAAGCACTAACACTTTCACCGCCCACGCCACCATCATCGGCAACCACAACAGCCCCATAAATGTCATGCTGGAAGCCGCATAGCCCGCCGGATGAAAGGGCCACCAGACAAACCGCTGGCGCATCAGTAGTAGTCCTATGCTAAAGAGGACCCCTACGAGTAGGCCGGCCAGTCGCTCCAAATGGACAGGAGGGGGAAGGGTCAGCCAACCTGCAGCCCGCTGAAAAATGTGGCCCGTGGCCAGATAAGTGGCATCGGTCATCGGGTTGAGGGTAAAGCCGTGCCTATAGCCCAGATGCAGCATACTCCAGAAGCCGGCGATGGTGCCCACAATTATTGCCAGGCTCAGCGCTCCTAACACAGATAATCCAGCCAACCCGCGCCGCTCGCCCAGGGTCAAGCCCTCCAAGCCATGGGGCATAGGCTGACTGCGCTGCGATCTGACCAACCATAGCAACGGGCTAAGTGCCGTCAAGTTACGGGCGCCAAAGGCTCTACCGCCGGCAATGTTGACAGCAATCTGCAGCGGGCTGGTCCAGAAATCATGAACAGGTAGGCCAAACTCCGCTCGCATCCGGGTTATCGAGAAAGCAATGAGCAGATAGCCGCCTAAGAAGAGCAATGCCGCCGGAAGGCCGATGCCCATCACGTTAGTGGCAAAGATAATCAGAATAAATAAACCCACGATCATACCGCCAAAGCCAATTTGATGCAGAAGAGCCTGGGGCCGGTCATGTGACGACGAACTACCCCGTAGCAAATCGCCGATAACGCGGCCAAAATAGTGACGGCCCGTCCATAAGGCGAAAATGCCAATGCCCGCGTAGGCCCCGAAAGTCTGTTCGTCCACGTAGGGGAAGGCGGTCGCTTGAACCGCACCAATGAGATAACCGACAATCATTTCGGCCTTCCACAACCAGTAAAAGAACCAGCAAGAGAACAAAAAGTCCTGGGGCATCATATACCCCAGGCCGATAGCAAACGGATAAATAGCAACGGCCGTCCAGCCCATAGCTAGCCAAGGATAGGTGGTTGGTGTCACAACTGTGTGGGTAACGTGCAGGGAGGGGAGACGAGGATATAAATGGGCAAGGCCGTTAAGCAGGTCAATAGCGCCCGTGGCGACAAATCCTATCCACAACAACTTATTACCCAGCAGGTCACGGCCCAACAACTGAAAGCCGGGCTTGGTCAAGTGCAGGGGAAGTTGGAGCAGCGGATAGGTAAGCCTCTCCTGGTCATTCCAACGCCGCCATACTACAATGTTGATGCACATCATCACGCCCAGCAGCACTATTGTAAAACCTATCCACATAGCGGCGGGCACTACCCAGGGACGCAAGGCTGACCAGGAATACAGATAGGCCCCGCCTTCCCAAAAACTATTAGCCGCCCCCTGGTCATTAACTATCAGGGAAGGAGGCAGTCGGCGTAAGAATAAATCTTCCCACTGATTCTCCGGGGTGGCATAATAACTGGGGCTAATGAGCATAATCACCAGAACCTGCAGGAAGTCGTGGCCGCATATGACAGTACTCAGGCACAGCATCACATAGACCACGACCAACTCCCCAGGCTCCAGGGCCCACTGGGGCAACCAGCGACGCAATACCAGGTTGCCCAAGGCCAGAAATAGCAGTATAAAGATTGTATTGAACAACAAGGAGACGGCGTCAGGCCAGCCGGTGTCCCAGAGCAATTCCATGCTCTGGACCCATAAGGCGTTGAAGGGAATGAGGATGAGGGCCAGAATTATGGCCCGCCAACTAACTCCTCGGCCGGGGTTAATTTGGCCCGAAGTTGTGTTAGCCATTGGTGATTTTCAGCAGAGCGCAGGTGTACACTTGTGGTCTTGGTAGTGACATTCTACAATAGGCCGCAGATAAATAGCAAGTGGCAAGGATGACCAAACTGATGGGCCGTAGTGCCTATAGTTCACTACTATGGCTCAAGAGGGAATAAGAAACTTCTCGCGAAAATAGTCATATCCGATGAACCAGATGGATGCTTAACTTTGGAGGTGCTTACATTGCTGGAGATTACCGAGCAACAACAAGAGCAGATTGAGGAATTACTTGCCCGGATGACATTGGAGGAGAAGGTCGCGCAGTTGACAGGAGTAGGTGTGGGAGCACTTCTGGGTGAAGACGGAAAGTTGTCTCGTACCCAGATGGTAGAGCACTTGGGCGGAGGCATCGGGCAGATTTCTATATCGGCGGGGGCCACTGAATTGCCGCCCGAACGAACGGCAGAAAACGCCAATAGTATTCAGCGGTTTCTGGCCGAGGAGACGCGACTGGGGATTCCAGCGATTGTAAATGACGAGTGTCTCAGTGGCTTCACCTGCATGGGTGCCACTACCTTCCCCCAGGCGATTGGAATGGCGGCCACTTGGTCGCCGGAATTATCCCGACAGATGACTACGATAATCAGACAGCAAGCCCGGGCCGCGGGCAGTCATCTGATGTACTCGCCGGTGCTGGAGGTGGCCTGGGATCCTCGTTGGGGGCGGACCGAGGAGACCCTGGGCGAGGACCCCTACCTGGTCTCCCGTATGGCTACGGCCTTCGTCCAGGGCTTGCGGGGCGACGACTGGCGCCAAGGAATAGTAGCCACCCTAAAGCACTACGTTGGCTACAGTCTCACCGAGGGCGGCCGCAACTGTGCGCCAGCCCACATCGGCCCGCGGGTGCTGCGCGAAGTATTTCTGTTGCCCTTCCAGGTAGCAGTGAAGGAGGGCGGCGCCGAATCGGTGATGGCCGCTTATCATGACATAGATGGAGTGCCTTGCGCGGCCTCCAAGGAATTGCTGACTGATATTCTCCGCGGCGAGTGGGGATTTAAGGGGATTGTGGTGGCCGACTGGGGTGTGGTGGCAATGCTGTATAGCTTCCACTACACCGCCGCCGATGCCACCGAGGCCGGCAAACAGGCGCTGGCGGCGGGACTGGACATTGAAAACCCTGGCGCCCACTGTTACACAGAGGGCTTCATAGAGGCCACAAAGCGCGGGGAGTTCCGCGAAGAGATAGTGGACCTCTCCGTGCGGCGGCACCTGCGGCTTAAATTCTTATTGGGGCTGTTTGACGATCCGTACGTGCCTACCGGTGAAGTAAGCAAGGTGTTTGATATGCCTGAACACCGCGCCGTGGCTCTGGAGGCGGCGCGTCGCTCCATTACTCTGCTGAAGAACGATGGCGATCTGCTGCCTCTGGATAAGAATATCAAGTCTATCGCCGTGGTCGGACCAAATGCGGACGACACTCACGCCCTGCTGGGGGATTACGCCTACACTGTCTACAGGCGCCTGGAGGGAGACGCGGTGAAGATTGTCAGTGTTCTGGAGGGCATAAGGAATTGCGTGTCAGCGGAGTGCGAAGTTCGTTATGCGCCTGGTTGCGATGTAACGGGCATCTCTACCGAGGGCTTTGCCGAAGCCGTCCGGGCGGCGGCCGATTCAGATGTGGTGATCGCGGTAGTGGGGGGCAAGTCGGCGTTACACGAGAATGCTACTTCCGGGGAGAACTTGGACCGGGCCGAACTGAACTTGCCCGGCGTTCAGGAAGACCTGCTCAAGGAATTGCACCAGACGGGCAAGCCGGTGATAGTTGTCCTGGTAAATGGGCGCCCGTTGACCATCCCGTGGGCGGCTGAGAATGTACCCGCCATAGTCGAGGCCTGGCTGCCGGGTGAAGAGAGCGGCAACGCAGTCGCTGAGGTGCTATTCGGGGATTACAACCCGGGCGGAAAACTTCCCGTTTCTCTGCTGCGGACGGTGGGCCAGGTACCAACGCCGTATAATCGCCGGGCTTCCTCGACGGCTTCTTGGGCCAAATACGTGTTCACGGAGCGCGAGCCCCTGTATCCCTTCGGCCACGGCCTCAGTTACACCGAGTTTGCCTACGGCAACTTGCAGATAACTCCCCAGCAAGTGGGCAGCGAAGAGGAGATACGGATAACCTGTGAGGTGCAAAACACCGGTGATCGCACCGGCGATGAGGTAGTCCAACTCTATATCCACGACCTGGTGGCCAGCGTCACCCGGCCCAGAAAGGAACTAAAAGGCTTCCAGCGCCTGACCCTGCAACCAGGCGAGAAAAAGACCGTGACCTTTGTTATGCCGGTTGAATTGCTGGCGTACTATGACATAGATATGAATCTGGTCGTGGAGCCGGGTGAGTTTGAAGTAATGGTGGGCAGCTCCTCGGAGGACATAAGGTTAGAAGGCACGTTCGAGTTGATGCACAAGCGGGAAATAGGCAGCCGCTCTCGGTTCCTCACTGAGGTTAGTGTAACATCGTCATAGCCGGCTGATGCTGGAGACCATAGAACGGCCGGCCCCAGGGTTGCGCTACGCCCTGGGGCCGTTTTGTGTCCTGATGGGTATTGTTCTACCCGTCGTCAACAGCCCGCCAGGCAACATCGGCCAGAGTCTCCAGAGCCTCCCAACGACCGGCCCAACTCGTGTACAACAGTCCCAGGCAGTTGATGTGTTCGCGCCGAGCTTCACCGGCTACCAGGCCCCAATTGCGGCAACACTCGTGGTCATACCAGGGAGAGCCAGTCACGGCAAACCCGTAGTTCTGAAAGTGCTCAAAGCTGCGGCGGCCAGCGGACAGTGGCTCGCCGCCCCCGTAGAACCACACACATTGGATAATGTCCTTGGGCACCAAATTCAATTCTTCCTCGTGTTCACCCCGGAACCAGGTGCCATTGTGATAGGGATTCAGGGCGTCCGCCCACATCATAAGTACAATCTCAGGGGCGACCTCATGAGCGGCATTGTTGAGTTTGTGTAGGTCCTCGGCTATTAACTCGGCGCCGGTCATATCGCGCTTGCGGCAGCGGCTGCACCTGTTGAGCACGGCCGGCTCGTCATGGCCGATGTGTAAATACTTCGGGCGCAGATATTTGATGGTGTTCTGGATAGCCGGAATCATTATTTTGTAGGTCTGCGGCTCGGAAGGGCAGTACGGACAGTTGCCGCTGTCTGCCCGTGAGACCCAATCATAGTTGGCCAGCACTGTCGTACCGTCGGGTATGCGGCTATTGGGGGTGCGCTGGACCTTGAACGGCTCGGCATCGGAGCGGAAGATATACTTCATCTGACCCGGGATGACCACATAATCGCGGGCTTCTTCGTAGGTGACCGTCTTTTGTTCGTTGGTCAGAACAATATCGGTGCTGGGGGTGCGGATGACGTTGGGGTGAGCCAGAGCAGCCGGCTGCTGACCGTGGAGAGTGACTTTTTCGTCCTGCTGCCAGGTGCCTTCCACTACATTAGGGTTAATGGCGAGCTGACAGCCAGCCCATCCAAAGCTCTGCAATTCCGGTATAGGCTCAAGGCCGTAGCTGCGGAAGTCGGCAGATGCCGCCTGGGCCAGACGGCGGTTCTCTGCGTCGTCAAGGTGGAACCAGATGCTATCCTCGATGACCACGGCATTCAACTTCAGCCGGGCAAACCGGTGACACCACGCCAAGCGCGAGTCTTCGTCCCTGGGCAACCCACCCATATACGTCGCGCGGAAAGGCATAGCGGGCCAATCTTCGATCTCACATCCTGGTATGGCCACTGTACCATCCGGCATATCTGGAGTTATGCTTATCAGGTCAACCAACGTCATCAGGCCCAAAAAGGCGCCGCGTTCGGTCGCGGCTTCAATGCGCGCACCATCCAGGCTAACTCTGAGACGATAACTCTCTGTAGCTGGCCAGGACACCTTTTCGCCTGATATTTTTATGTGAATGGGTGGTCCTGTGGTGTCTACTTGCGGCGGGACCTGGTCCCACTTGCGCCCCAGGGCCTCGGTTACCATTTTGCGGCCGCGCGCCAATAGCTTGCTGTCCGGCATGTCTAACTCAGGCACTTGGCCCGGGCTCAGGCGCAACCACTGGCAAGCGGGCTGCAGGTGTATCTTCTGCGGGTTGATCGTAAGGCGGGGCTCGGTCACGGATATGTTATCCACACAAGTACGACCCCTATGGGCCTCAGCTACAAGCACTAACGCAACCTTTCCTTCCGGTGGGGAAAGGAAATGAGCTGCGTGCCGCGTCCAGCCTTCCTCACCGCCCTCTACTGACATACTACCGAGTTGAGCACCTGAGATCTGATGCACTACGCCCAGTCGCAGTTGGCCCTCGGGCAGGTTCTCGACGTTCAGGTCAGCGTGGATGCGCAGTAGCCGCTCACCGGGCACCGTAATAGAGCGCGAGGCTGTGAGTATCTCGCCGCGAGGCCGGAGAGCCAGTACCTGGCTTCCCAGACGTTTTCTGGGAGTTCTGACGCCAGCTGTCCCGCCGAAAAGCCGGCCCAGGCCGCCGGCGGGATTGATCCCATAGACCTCGGCGTAGGCTGAGCCTTGTAGGTCCTGGGGGCGCGCCAAGACGCGCAGCGCGTAATCGGTGTTCGGCCGGCAAGGTACGTCTTGCCATACGCGGCTCATGCCGCTGGTGGAGCGAGTAATGCGAAGACAGCCTCGACCGCTGCCGACACCGGGCGCCCAGAATACGGTGCGGCCCACATCGTCCTGCTCCCAGCCGAGCAGCCGATTGCCTTCAGCCTGCCCAAAACGCGGGTTCTGAATGGGCAGTCGGTCTATTCTAAGATTGTCAAAGAAGACCGTTCCTGTGCCACACTGGATGCGCAGATAGGGGCGAATGGTGGTATACTCGCCGCTGTTGAATTTCATCTTCAGCAACCGCCAGCTGTCCCCACGCTTTATGACTACCTGGCCGCGGCCGGGCTCAACCAGCCATCCGCTCATTTGCAGTCGCGAGATATCCTCAAAGTCCTCGGTGAACCACGCGCCCTGCGCCCCCGCTGCTATGGCACCAGCCAATAGAATTACCACTACCTGCGTTATCTGCCTCATTTTTGTCTCCCTTCAGCCTCGCGGGCCAATTCAGGCTCGTGTTAATACCTGGGGACAATCTATCACAACATAACAGCCCTGTCAAATCGGGGCATCTCGTTGTACCGGGACGGGTATCGTGCTATAATGACAGTGAAGGAGGTGGTCGGTGATGAGAAAGGTGCTTGGTTTTACCTCTGTTGTGTGTCTGAGTTTAGTAGTGCTGGCCGCGGGATGCCGTAGCGCCGTGTTTGCTTTTGAACCTATCCTGGGAAGGCAACGTCTATAAGACTTGATAGCGGGGGGCCTTCGTTTCGGAGGCACTGGTGGTCCAGATGTTGCTGTCACAGATATGCCTGACGTCTGCATATTTTGCGTCAGTTAGGGTAAAATAACTTAAAAGGTGTACATCGCCTCGACTCGGGCGGAAGTATTGGGTGAGAGACTGCTGGAGTAATAGATGTAATGGATAACCTGCGGAGGTGAGTTATTATGCGCAAGTCCGCGATTGTCGCAGTACTGTTGTGCCTGGTGGCGGGGTCAATAGGGTGGGCTGAAGAATTTGATATCTCCAGGACCCTCCAGCCATCTTTCTACGACATCGCTTTGCTCCCCAGCCGTCTGACCTACTATAACCAGCATGACGACGCCGCCACGGCCAGTTATACCTGCTGCAAGCCGTATCAGCACAAAGAGATTATGGACGCCATCAAGGCCAACGAGGTCTTCCTGGATACCTACCCCGACAGTGATCTTGCTGATGATACACTGATGCACTATGGATGGGTAACCTCGGTGCGCAAGGATTTCCGGGCGCAAGTGGCCGCCTATGACTTGGTGCTGCAACGCTACCCCGACAGCCACATGGCCGACGACGCCGCGTGGCATTTAGGTCAACTGTACGCCCGGGACAAGGACCATCTGGCGGCTATTGACACCTTGAACTTCCTAATCACCAGGTTTCCTACCAGCACATGGGCTGATGATGCCCATATACTTCTGGTACAGGAATTCAACGAAGTAGATGACGAACTCGCTACTATAGACACTCTCCAGGCTCTGGCCGATAAGCATCCGACCAGCGACTACTGTGTGAAGGCTTTGTGCTTGCTGATGCGTAAGTACTTCTCGGTGGAGGCCTATGACGAGGCCATCCGGGTGGCCGAGGACCTGATGCGCTGGTACCCGGTGTCCGATTGCGCCGATGACGCGCAGATGATGATCGCTAATTCGCTGCGCTTGCAGGGCAAGTGGCTGCCGGCCATTGAAGCCTATGAGTACTTGATACACAATATGTACGGTAGCAGCCATACCAACACGGCCATGCGCGAGGCCAATAACCTGCGCCGCCGCACCAACCGCAGCGGCCGTAGAATTGCGGGGGAACTGTATGATCCGCTGGCGTGGAATCCGGGTCGGGAAGCCGCCGACTTGTGGGACATGGCTCAGCACCACGAGAACTACCGCGGCTATGCTCAGGCCATTGATCTATACCGGCAGTTCATCCGCGAATTCCCGGGCCATGACAACTTTGACGATGCCTTCTTTCACATTGGTGAATGCTACCGGCAGATGAAGATTTTGTTTGAAGAAGTGAACAAGGCCAAAGGCCCTGAGGACCTGTTTCGACTCAGCGACCACTATGCCGATGCCACCGGAGGCTCGCAGATAGCGTCAGTGGCCGACGAGGCAATGGCAATTCAAGACGCCAGCGGTGCCTATGCGACCATCATCAATGAGTTCCACGGCAGTCCGCTGCGCGACGATGCCCTCTACCAGATAGCTATCGCCTATACCCCGTACGAAGATCCTGAAGAAGTCAGTCCCGATAACGCCTTCACCCTCCAGGAGTTGCTGATACACTTCCCGGGCAGCGAATATGAGTTTGAGGCCTTGGTCAAGTTGATTCGCTTCTACGCCGACCCGCAGAACTACGAGATATCCCAGCAGATGTACCCACAGGCAGCGGCCGCTATGCCTGATTTGCTCCCACCGGGGTTGATAGCCGATAAGGATACTTTCCTGCAACTGATGAAACTGTACAAGCGGCACACCGAACACGCCTGGTTTGAGGCCCACTTTCACCATATCAAGTATGTTATCACGCCACCGGATATGGTCCAAGCCGCCTACTACTATCAATCGGCCCTGCTAATGTCCCAGGGCAAGTTTAAGCGAGCGGCGAGTTTGCTTGAGGAACTGGTCCAGGCAAGAACTGGTGATTTCATCGCACCCGCGACGTATCTGTTAGCCCGCTGCTATCAGCAAACCGGACGTAGCAAGCAGGCGTTGGCCGCCCTGAAAGAGTTAGAAACCACCTATCAGCAAAGTGGGCTGGCCGATGATGCCGCCTGGATAAAGGAAGAGATTGATAGCGGTGGGCCGGACAGCGCCGACTATACTGAGCGGCTGGCTGACGCTTTCAGTGTATCGGGTGCTGATTTGGATACCTATGTAGGACAGGGAGTGGTGGTGTTTGCTCCCTATACGGTGTCGCCTCTTATGCGCCAGTACAATATGCCTAATATCTGGGAGCAAGCGCAGCAAATCCTGGCCGACTGGTGCGGCATACAACAAAATGAAAAGACTATTATCTATGTAGACCCCAATGGCGGGCAGTCGGCCGGCAACCCCATGCGGGTCAGTGCCGCCGGGATTAAAGACCCACCCAACTGGATGTTAGGCCTGGGCCAACTGAGTCACAATGCTGTGAGGCAAGCAGCCGGTCCCCAGTTGGCCGACCAATCGGACATCATGCGCGGGCTAAGTCAGTTTGCCGCCGCTTCGCTGCAATACGAACTGGTTACCGAAACCCGTGACGCCATCGGTAGTGCCTCAGCCGTGAAACTGCCCCAAGAGGCAGTGCTGCGCAGTCGGGACCAGGCCCTGAAGGCACTTGAGGAATATGTGCGGGCCGGCGAGGAGCGTCAGGAACAGGACCTGACTGGGCGGGTAGTGGCGGGTATGCTTTACGCATTGTTAGATGCCCAGGGCTACACCGCAGACCAATTGATTGACCGTGAGCCGTACCGTCAATTATTTGCTCAACTGAGAACAATGCCGGCTGGTAGCCAAGGCCTGCCGGCCTTTGCCACAGCCCTGGACCGCACTTTCAACGGCGCCGCCCGTGACCAACTCCTACAATGGGGAATGCCGCTGTTCGGTGGCTACTACCAGGCGTGGTATTAGGCTACACCCTGTACATCCTGTAACACCTTTGCCGCTTTCCAGCAAACACCGTGCAGCGCAGGTTCTCAACCTGCGTGGCGGTCGAGGCGGGGTTAGAGAACCCCGCCTACGCAGGAATAAACAGCGTCCCAACTGAGAAAGAATA
>JALGUR010000163.1 GCA_029820565.1 Candidatus Zipacnadia bacterium | reverse complement strand
CCGAAATATCAGGCAGTAGTGGTGGTGGTAGTTGGGGACGAAGACCTTGGGATAGCCCCAGATGCCAAGCTGCTTGGAGTCCTGGCACCAGATGCGCTCGCCCTGGAAGCTGAACGAGGCGCTGATGCGCCGGGCCAGATCCCAGGCCAGCGGTACCACGTATCCCCCCGGCACACGCAGGTTCTGCACCACCACAACCATATACTTCTCCGGCTTCAGAAGCTGCCGACACTGGTCAAATACACTGCCGACAGCCTCAATAAACTCGTCGTAATCTTCGATGTTGCCCAAATCCTGACCGCTGTCCGAATAGTGTGTATCCAATCCCGCCTCAGCGCGCTGCTTATGTGCTGAATTGACGCCACCTCGGCTGTGGCGGAGCATATTCCAGTACGGCGGCGAGGTGATGATAAAGTCAAATTGCGGTAACCGCCCGTCAGAGCAAGCAATACAATCCTGCCACAAATCCGGCTTCACCAATTCCGTAGCATCGCCCTGAATAACCTGGGCATCTCCGTTGGTGTCAAGGTCGGCCAGCCGCTGGCGGGTTACCTCGGCATATCGGGATGCCAACTCCACACCTACCGCCCGCCGGCCAGCGTCGCGCCGCTGCCGCAGAACGGATCAAACACCCACTGGCCCGCTTTGGTGAAGAATGTGATGAACTGGGCGACCATCTCCTCAGGAAAGCGGGCCGGATGCAGCTCGGTGTCGCGGTTGCGGTGATAGCGCGGCGAGTCACAGACAAACCACGACTTTGTCCGCTTGATCCACTCTTTACCCGTCAGATCGTTGAGTGTATTTTCCGGGACTGGGCCACTCTTGCCAGGCTCAGAGCCAGGCCGATTGGCAGTTTTGGGCTGGCTACACAAAGTCAGTAACTCCCTATGGTGAGGGTCAGTTTACTTAGACATGCGCGTGACTATCGGAGGCGCCCTGTCCATTGCGAGTAGCCTGGCGCTCTCGCAACACCGCCATTGTCCCGATAACCTCGCGTGGTTTGGAGCCCTGATGTGGCCCGCAGATGCCCGCTTGCTCCAGCATATCAATGAGCCGGCCCGCGCGCGCATATCCAATCTTGAAACGCCGTTGCAACATTGATACTGAAGCCTGATCCTCGCTGATGACATACTCCGCGGCGGCTTCCAACAACTCGTCACTGGCCTCCAACTCGGCGGCGTAGTCGTCTCCCTCAGACAGAATAGTTGGCTCGATCTCAAACTCCGGCTCGCCTTGCCGGCACAGATAGTCAACCACACTGGCGATATCTTCGCGCCGCACAAATGCGCCCTGAATGCGGCGGGGCTTGGGAGCATCAAGAGGCGCAAATAGCATATCACCCGAGCCGATCAGCCGCTCAGCGCCCTGGGTATCCAGGATAACTCGCGAGTCAACATTTGAAGCCACTGCCAGGGCGATCCGCGAGGGCATATTGGCCTTGATATTGCCGGTAATAACGTTCGCCGCCGGGCGCTGGGTGGCAACAACCAGATGGATTCCCGTAGCTCGCGCCAACTGCGCTATGCGGCAGATGGAGTACTCGAATTCGGCCCGTGCCTGCATCATCAAGTCAGCCAGTTCGTCAATTATGATCACCACGCGGGCGAATGGCTTAAATTCGTCAGCAGCGTGTTCCTTTGGCATCCGCGCCAATTCATTATATTCAGGTAGATTGCTAACCCCTTTCAGCGCAAACTTATCGTAGCGCTTCTCCATTTCCATTATGGCCTTTTTCAGCACATCGTCCGCTTCCCTGACGCTATAGACAACAGGCGACATCAAATGCGGAATGCCATCGTATATGGTCAATTCCACTCGCTTCGGGTCGATGAGAATTATTTTACACTCCTGCGGCACGTGGGTCATTATCAAGCTCAGTATCACGGTATGCAGGCAGACGCTTTTGCCCGCTCCCGTCGCACCGGCAATCAACAGGTGGGGCATAGGCGCAAGATCAGTCACTACTGGCCCGCCGGCGATGTCGCGCCCCAGCGCTATCGGCAGCGTGCCTCTATGATT
>JALGUR010000162.1 GCA_029820565.1 Candidatus Zipacnadia bacterium | reverse complement strand
ACCAGGGCGATGACATCGTCCAGCGTTTGCGGATCATAACCCAGAAAGGGAATCTGCATCTCTTCGAGCCGGTCCAGAAAGGCGGCGGCCACCCCGCGGGCGGCCAGTACCAGGTCAGGCTCAAGGCTGACCAGCCTCTCCAGGCTGGGATTGATGATGCCGCCGATTGACGGCTTGGCTTGCGCCTCCGCTGGATAGTCACAGAAATCGGTACGCCCGGCCAGTTGCTGGCCGGCACCGACCAGAAAGAGTATCTCGGTTAAGTTGGGCGAGAGGCTGATAATGCGCTGGGGAGGCTTGTTCAGTATCACTGTATTTCCCAGGTCATCGGTGAATGAGCGAGGCCAGGGCTTACTGGTCGCCGTAACAGTTACAGTGGGAAGATGCGCCGTTGGTGGCTCATCAGAAGGTTGCCTGGAGGTTTGGCACCCACCTACCAGCCCAATAACGACCAGACCTACAAGCCCTAGCTGTTTGTGGGTTGATCTTTTCACTGTGAACGCACCTTCCCGCTGCCAGCCGGCTATTTGCCTACTCTAAGTCATAGGCACTATCATCGGCCGACAGGTCGGCCAACGAGTCGTCATTGGCGCTGACATTGAACTTCTGCCCCGCCGCTTTGGCGTGACCATCGCAATAAGCCACATTTGCCGTCCCATTATGGCGGAAATGGCCGTTGGGGCCAGTGTTCCACATAACTCGGAACGCGTCACCCGGCGCGCGCAGGTAGTTATTCAGACACACGCCCATGCCGTCTATCCAGACGGCGCTGTCGCACAGCAGCACAGTTTCGGTAGGGCGCGCGATGTCTCCCATTGCGGCCGGGGTAAGGCCTTCGTCAGGTGAGCCGCCCACATAAGAAGCATTGTAGGCATAACCACTGTAGGGGCGCCCCCACGATTCCAGCCCTTGTGCGGTCGGACACGCGTTGATCTGCTCATTCTGCGTGTAAGGGCCGATGAGGCCCAGGCGGTAGGTGCCATTGACATAGTCAATGAAGTAGTCCCACGCGGACTCATAACTCCAGTCGTCCGCATAGTCGTAGGCGAACGGCATCCTGGCGTCGTAGTCACTGGCATACATAGCAAAAGCCAACGCAAGCTGCTTGACGTTGGACAGACAGCACGTCTGGCGGGCCTTTTCCTTCGCCTGGGCAAACACCGGAAAGAGTATCGCGGCCAGAATTGCGATAATGGCAATGACCACGAGTAGTTCAATGAGCGTGAAACCGTCCCTGGCTGTGGCTTTGAGCATAATAGGACCTCCCTGCTTGGAATGGGTTGGCACGACTCTGCCTCCGAGCGGGAGGGTGCCAATGAAAAAACCACCGCTCCCTGAGGTCTCCGCGCCTTCCCGAAGGCTGATGGCCCTCAGTGGCTATTTGCGGATTTCGTCACCGTTCACAGTTGCGGGGCAGCGACGGCTTCTCACCGTCTTCCTGCATACGCAAGCTACCATCTTCAATTTTGTTGACTGTAGCATACTTGGCGCGCGAAGTCAAGGGCCCCTATCCGCCCTCCCTGGCTTGCCTGTAGCGCGGGCTTGTGGTACTATGATGCTGGTGGCTACTATGTACACAGTCGGTGTCGTGCTGTCCATAGCTGCAGTTGCCGTGATTATCGCTGCGCTTGTCGAGGTGAGCAAATACTTCCGGGGCCAGACGATAATCTCTGGTCGCCAGCTTCTGCTGCGCCTGGTCATGGCATTGCTGTTGCTCGCCATTATCGGCCTCGGCTTTTGGGGGCAGCTCTATCTGACCAGAAGCCCGGATCCGATGACGGTGGCCGTCGGAATCGGCCTGGGGATTGTGATGATTGTTGCGGTAGTGGTGCTGGCACTGGTGGATTTGCGGCAGGTCATGTCTGCTCAACACCGGGCGCGGGCTGAGTTGTATGAGCGTCTGGCCGATATGCGCCAGGAGATAGAAGAGCTCACCAGCAAAGCCAGACAGAGCCAGGATAAAACCGAACAGGACCCCGAGACTGAGTCGTGACTACCACTGCCCGCGATCTGAAACATATGAAGCGGGCTTTGGAGCTGGCCGAGCGCGGTCTGGGCCGGACTTCCCCTAATCCGGCAGTTGGCGCGGTTGTTGTCGCGGATGACCAGATAGTAGGAGAGGGCTGCCATCGGGCAGCGGGAGAGCCGCACGCCGAGATTGTGGCCCTCGAGGACGCGGGCCAGCGGGCGACGGGGGCCGAACTGTACATCACACTGGAGCCCTGCTCAACTGAGGGCCGAACTCCCCCGTGTACCGAGGCAATAGTTGCTGCCGGCATCAGCCGCGTGGTTTACGCCTGCCAGGACTGTGATCCTTCCAATGCTGGCCGTGCCGCGGCGATCCTCGCTGCTGCGGGAATCGAGACGCTGACTGGAGTGCTTGAGCAGGAAGCGCGCCAGTTAAATGAAGCCTTCTTCAAACATAACAGCACTGGGTATCCTTTTATAACTGTCAAACTGGCCTGTACCTTGGATGGGAAGATTGCCACGCGCAACGGGGATGCCCGGTGGATAACAGGTAAAGAAGCGCGGGAGTTTGCTCATATCCTGCGCGATCGCA
>JALGUR010000025.1 GCA_029820565.1 Candidatus Zipacnadia bacterium | reverse complement strand
GGCTCCCCATCATATTCTTCTGGCTTCACTCCTCTGTCTGTCTACCGGTGCCTTGCTGGGCTTGTATCTGGTCTGGACACGGGGCTGGCCAATACTGGCATTAGGCGTAGTCGGCGGTCTGTCGGGCTTCTTCTACACAGCCCGCCCATTGCAACTGGGCTATCGTGGCCTCGGGGAAATCTTCATCGCGCTGGATTTCGGAATACTGCCGGTGCTGGGCACTTACTATGTCCAGGTACAACATTTCTCTTTACCGGCGCTGCTCGCGTCCCTGCCCGTGACCTTCCTGATTATGGCCGTGTTGTGGATAAACCAGTTCCAGGATTTGGTCGCTGACAGGTCGGTGGGCAAACGCCACTGGGTGGTGCGTCTGGGCCGGCGGCGCGCCAGTTACGTATATACCGGGATGGTCATTTGTGCTTATTTCAGCCTGCTGGTGGGTGTTTTTGGCGGCGGGCTGCCCCCGACAGCAATACTGCCGGTGATCGCGCTTCCCCTGGCAGTATTTACCATCAGGACGGCACTGCGCTACTACGACAAGTTGCCCTTACTCCTTCCCGCCAATGCCTCAACCGTAGCGCTGCACCTGCTGGCCGGAGTGTTGTTGGCGGCAGGGTTAGTACTGGACCATTGTCTGTTTGCCGCTACGACTATCTTCTAACTACTACATTGCCCGGGAGCAGACACTGATTGACCGGGGCCCTGCCAACTATAGCACGCACAAAGGACTGGCTACAATCTACATGCAGTTGGGTGGCCGAAAACTCGCCACCCTCCTCTCTTGGCAGGGACTCCAGTTCACTGACTTCTCAGCGGATCTTCAGTAGTTCTCCATCTCCAGGAGCGAGGATGAATTCCACAGTCGATTGCCTACCCCACCTGCTTAAAGGTAGGCTCACCCACCTACCTTCCTGTTTGTCAAATTTTGTCACTTCACTCACCGACCGGCGAAATTGTAAAACTGCCCAGCGTCTGTGGTCAATCAGGCGATTAGCTACTATCATAAAGTCATTGTGTAGCTCAGCCTTGAATGTTCCCAGGACTAAATCGGGTGTTGTGGTTTGAACCCAATGATCAGTTGGGAGTTCCTTCGTATCCGTAGGGAGCGGCAGAGTGTGAAATACGTCAACCGATTCCAGTCGTATCAGATTTGGCCCCACTCGCCGTAACTCAGCATTAAGAGCGGCAACGTCTTCCCCTGCCTGGGTCAGTTGGTGGTCGCTAAACATCAGCAGTTCATTAAACCATTGAATCCCCTTGACGCCATACGCAATAGCTGTATAGACGCTTTGCCGCAGTTTGACTGCATTGTCGGGTAGATACGTACACCCTGGCTCACCCCATTCCCAGCGTGGATCAGCATTAGCTTCTAGCCAGCAGATGAGCGGAATGTTGGCGCCGAGTGCGGCCCGCCGGTGCGCTGCCAGTCGGCTGAAGTGATTCTGAGTACCCCACCACCACTGGTAATAATCGTAACTAAGCACCTTCGGGGCCACTATCTGGAGGTACTGATCCAGGTCCATCCACGCCATAAGGTTTACGTAAGCCGGGTGGCTTGGGTCCGCCCGATGCAAGACTGCCACTTGTTGGCCAACGGCAGGGAATTCGTCGGCGGTAGGTTCGTCCTTCACATAGTATCCCCATACCGCCGAATCTTCGACTCGGTCAGCGGCCATTTCTGGAGTAGCACCCATAACAATAGCCTTGAGGCCGTATCTGCGGCACAGGTCTAAGTTCCCTATATCGCACATAGCTGTGTTGAAATTGGCATCGATAATGGCCTGCGCTGACGCCTCATCCTCCGCCGAATCCCAAAGCGAAATCATAAACTCCGTCATTTGCCATTCGGCACCCACCGCAACGGCATTCAAGAGTGACACCACAGCAATGATTATTCGGCACATCCGGGCTACCATCCCCTGCCTAACTTGCTTCTGGACCATTGGCAACACTCCCAATCTTTATGAGCCCTACCGCCAGGGGCGTTTTGCCTTAAGTGCTCCTACCTAGCGAACTGCCGGCGGAAAGTGAATGGCGCGGCCCAGGCCGGCCAGGGCGGCTTCCATTACGCCCTCGGCAAAGGTGGGATGGCTGTGGATGGTCGCGGCCACCTCGTCGAGTGTCATCTCTGCTTGCACTGCCAGCGTAACCTCAGCAATCAGATCAGTCGCGGCAGGCCCAACAATAGTGCCGCCGATTACCCGCTTGGAGCCAGCCTCGGCGACAAGTTTTACAAAGCCTTCCCGCTCGCCGACCGCGGCAGCCTTGCCCAGAGCTGAGTAGGGAAACTTGCCCACAGTTATATCCATACCTTCCTCATCAGCCTGATGTTCCTTAACCCCAACGGAGGCGATTTCCGGATGAGTAAAGATGCAACCGGGCACCGCGTCATAATTCACTTCGCCGCTCTCGCCCAGGGCATTTTCCGCCGCCGCGATACCCTCATGGGAGGCCAGGTGAGCCAGGCCAATTCCCCGCAGACAGTCGCCGGCAGCATAAATGTTGGGCACATTGGTCTGCAAGTTTTCGTCCACTCGTATGCGGCCCCGCTCAGTGTTAATTCCCAACTCCTCCAGTCCCAGACCTTCGGTGTACGCTCGCCGGCCGGCGGCCATCAGGACCATATCCGCCTCCACTACATCGCCTTCCCCAGCCTGCTCATATTCAACGCGCTTGCGGCCGCTCGCGTCACCAATGCTGACCACTTTTGAGTTGCAGTTTATCTGCACACCCCGCTTCTGCAGGCTCCGGGTCAGCAATTCAGAGGCATCCGGGTCCTCACCGGGCACAATCCGCTCCAACATCTCGATAATAGTCACTTTGGTGCCGAAGGCCGAGTAGATGCAGGCAAACTCGCAGCCTACATACCCGCCTCCCACTATGACCAGATTCGTGGGGGGACCGAGCAAGTCCACGGCCTGGTCACTGTCGAATATGTTCTCGCCATCGGCCCCCGGTATAGGCAGTTGTAGGGGCAAAGAGCCGGTGGCCAATATGATGTTCTCAGCCCCGATCTCCTCGACTTCACCGTCGGAGGAAACACATATCTGATCAGTACCGGCCAGGGTGCCCCGGCCGGCAAAGACCTCCACACCATTACTCTTCATCAAACTCGCCACGCCAGAGACCAGTTGCTTGACCGCCCGGTCTTTGTGGGCGCGGACACGCTCCAGATTTACGTCGGGCTCCGCGAGGCTTATGCCAAAGCGCTTTGCCATCCGAGGCACTTCCAGTATCTCGGCACATTTGAGAAGAGCCTTAGAAGGAATGCACCCCCGGTTAAGGCACGTACCGCCCAGGTCTCTTTCCTCTACGAGGGCGATGTGTGCCCCCAGTTGCGCGGCGCGGATGGCGGCCACATACCCCGCCGGTCCTCCCCCGATAACAGCGATGTCAAACTTTCGAGCCTCTGAATTAGTCAATGTCACTTCTCCTTCCTTTGCAGTTCGCCCACTGGCCATTGGCGTGTCATTATGAGTGATATATCATTCAGATCGTCGCGTCTACAACGGCACTATCCAAGCACACAGGCGGTTAACTCCTCATAATGACCGTAATTAGCCGGACAAACTGCGTCAGTTATGGTCTGTTTTGGTAACTTTGTGCAGGTTTTATGCCCAAAATGTGGAAAACTATGTGCATACTGTGTAAAACCCACGCCAATTGCTCTGCCGTTGCCCTCACCTGTTGTCCAACTATCTACTCGCGTCCCAGCCCAAGCCTCCATATATGGCGCTTTCTGGAAGCCTACTGCAAGTTCATCTGTCATCTCTTGCGTATTAGGGAATGGATGCCCTCAGGACATACTACGCTCGGATGATATGATTCTTCTCGCTACTACTGTAGCCCTTCCTGCATTTGGGCAATTTAGGGTGCTTGTATTAAGTATATGCAGGTGGTATAATGGAGCCGTGCCCCGGTTGGGGGCCTCTGTTATGTTTGCAGCATCAAGGATGAAAAGGAGTAATAATAGAATATGTGTGGCATCGTCGGATACATAGGCAAGCGTCAGGCCTCAGAAATATGTCTGGAAGGGCTGCGGCGCTTGGAGTATCGTGGCTATGATTCAGCGGGGATCGCCGCGATACGCGACGGGCAATTGGAAGTGCGCAAGGTAGTGGGCAAATTAGTCAACTTGACGGCAGCTCTGGAGGAGGCGCCTTTGCTGGGCAACGTCGCCATTGGCCACACTCGCTGGGCTACCCATGGCAAACCATCAGTCGCTAATTCTCATCCGCATCTGAGTTGTGACGGTCGGATAGCCGTGGTGCACAATGGCATCATCGAAAACTACAGTCAACTCCGCGAGCAACTACAGGCGGAGGGACATCGCTTCCAGTCGGAAACTGATACTGAGGTTATGCCCCATCTGGTGGAGAAGTACTACGAAGGCGACCTGCGCCAGGCAGTGGCCCAGGCCATAGAAGACCTGGAGGGCGCTTTTGCTTTCGGCGTGATCTGCGCTGATAGCCCGGAGCAGTTAGTAGCCGCGCGCCGCTTCTCGCCGCTGGTAGTAGGCATCGGGGAGGGGGAGAATTACATTGCCTCAGACATGGGCGCCATCCGCCCCAAGACTGATAAGGTTTACGTCATTGGTGATGATGAGTTGGCGCTCATCACTACTGACGACATTGAACTCACCGACTTGGCACTGAATCCCATTGAACGCGAGATCTTCACCATTCCCTGGCCGCCGGAAGCCGCCGAGAAGGGCGGTCACAAGCACTTCATGCACAAGGAGATCCACGAGCAGGCCGAGGCGATACACAATTGTCTGGCCGGCCGGCTCTCCAGTCCCGATAAGCCGATAGTGCTGGAAGGCCTGGGGCTTAGCGATCAGGAGATTCGCGACCTGCGCAAAGTGGTCTTCACCGCGTGCGGGACGGCCTATCATGCGGGGATGGTCGGCCGCTCTGTCACCGAAGCCTGGGCCCGCGTTCCCAGTGAAGTAGACTTGGCGGCGGAGTTGCAGGTGCGCGATCCGGTGATGTTAGACAATACCCTGGCCGTGGTAGTATCGCAAAGTGGCGAGACCGCCGATAGCCTACTGGCGCTGCGCGATATGAAATCCAAAGGTGCTAAGATAGTTTCGCTGCTTAATGTAGTGGACAGTTCCATTGCCCGAGAGTCCGATGGAGTAATCTACATCCAAGCCGGGCCCGAAATCGGCGTGGCCTCCACCAAGGCCTATACTCTACAAGTGCTGACTACGCAGTTGATGGCCTTATACTTCGCCGAGGTCCGGCAGAGCGCTGCCCCCGACCAAATACGCACCCTCAAAGAAGCGCTGCTGGCGCTGCCCGACCAGGTTGCAGAACTGCTCGCTCGTGAAGACGATGTTAAGCAAGTAGCAACGCACTACTATCACTCGCCTAATTCTCTGTTCTTGGGCCGGGGCGTGAATCTGGCCTCAGCCCTGGAGGGGGCGCTTAAACTCAAGGAGATTTCCTACATTCACGCTGAAGGTTACTCGGCTGGCGAGATGAAACACGGCCCTATTGCCCTGGTAGAGCCTGACCTATTCACCGTCGCCATTGTCGTTAAGGGTCTGGTATATGAGAAGATGATCGGTAATATCCAGGAAATCAAGGCCCGACAAGGACCGGTCATTGGCGTAGCCAACGATGGTGACAATGTCATCGCTGATCAATGTGATGATATGCTGTGGGTGCCGCCCTGTCCCGAACTGGTCTCCCCTATTACCATAGCCATTCCTCTGCAACTTCTGGCTTATCATATAGCCGATATGCGCGGCGAGGATATTGACCAACCCCGCAACCTGGCTAAGACCGTTACCGTGGAGTAAGCCTACCGCGAGTATAAGGATATATCTTTAGGATGGCGGTGAATTCCGTACTGACTGCCGGTGATTGCCTATCGGGGGCGAGCTGGACAGTGGTAGGTTTCCTCTCCGGCGTCGGCCTGAGTATACTCCCCGATTAACAGCCCGACCTCCCTGCGCGTAGCGCCGGTTCTCAACCTGCGCGGCCCCGTAGTCGGGGTTAGAGAATCCCGCCTACGCGACTGATAATACTGCCCTCCGCACCACATTCCCAAACAGTGAGTCATAGCCTCAGCATAGTTCAAGTGTGATTGGGCAAATGCCGAGACTAATCAGTGAAGACGGCATCTATGCCATAAGTGAGCGTGTGCGGACGGAGCAGAGGATATGCGGATTGTCGTTAATCTGGTGAAGATATTAGTGGCCGTAGCGGCGCTGGCGGCCATGTTGCACCTGATCTGTTGGGACTCTAAGCGGCCCGTGGTTCGCTTGGTGCAGGTCACCGGCGATTCTATGGAGCCTACGTTGCGGGCTGGTGATAGGCTGCTATTTATCCGCTGGCCATGGCGGGTAGGGAGCATCGTATTGGCTGACGTGGACGAGGACGCCCCGGTGGTCAAACGGGTGGGCGAGTTCCGCCAGGGCTGGGTCTACTTATGTGGCGATAACAAGCTGGCCTCCACAACTTACTGGGCGCGACCGGAACAGATAGAATGCGTGTTGCTATGCCAAGCCCCGTTGCCCGTGCCATCGGTCGCCGCCGCGGCACCCGACCCTATTGAATAGACACATCAGAACGGATGCGGCGATTTATTGGGCCGCCATCGGCCCTCAAGCGTCCTCGTCTCTAAGTGCCAACAGGACAAAGGCGGACATTACGCCGATAATCCCGCTGAGCACGAAGGGGCCGCCGTACCAGTGGTCAAAGATGGCCCCCGCGATAAGCGGGCCAAAGATCCAGCCCAGCGAGCCCAGGGCAAGAACCTTGCTCACATCGCGGCCCCGGGTTTCTTCCCGGGCATGCTTCTGAATGAGGGCACTGCGAATAGGAATCCACACTCCGGCGCCAAACAGGTCGTGGGTAAGCCAGACTACGGTAGCAGGAAGGAAGGCAGGGATTAGTCCGGCGGCCAGCATCGCCAGGCCCTCCAGTATTACAAATACAATGAAGACTTGCTTCAGGTGCTTTCTTACTACATGGCCGACAAACAGCAGGGGAAGTCCGATGGTAAGCCGGTGCAGCATCAGGATGGTGCCAATGATTGGTTTAGAAGCGCCGAATTGCCGCACCCAAAACAGTTGCATAACAAAGCAGTGGCTGATGGATAGACCGACAGTGAAAACAAACCCGAAGAGCGCCAGCACCATCAAGGGGCGAGGCAAGTCAAAGGCAAAGATGGCGCGTAGGGATTGATGGGGGGCTGATTGAGTGCTGTTGTTGCTGGCCCGATACAGCAGCAGGAAAATCAGGAAACCAGCGAACAACAGCAGCGAGGAGAGGCCAAACGAGCCGGTGTAGACCTGCCGGGCCAGCAGCAGACCAGTGCCAAAGGTGCCGAGGGCCTCGGCGAGGTACTGCAGGCCTCTCGTCTTGCCGACCCGGTCCATATACTTGGCCCGACCCTCGTCGTGGAGGGCCAACTGATACATACTGTCAAAGACCATTGCCCCGGCGTCGCGAGCGCCTTTGAGGATAGTCTGGAACCATACTACGACAGCGGCGGGCGTCGCCGCGCTCACCACGGCACTAATCAACACCGCGCCACCGTAGAGGGTCTTGCGGCCCAAGCGGTCCGAGAGGTGTCCGGCGTAGATTCGTACCACGAACACAAACAAAGCGCCGACGGCGTAGATGAGGCCCATACGGGGTACGGAGATACCACGGCTATCCAGGAAGTAGGGCAGCGCGAACTCATAGACACCAAAGCCCAGGCCAAACAATAGGGAGACGGCCAGCAATGTGCCAAAGTTACGGTTCATTGGCCGGCGAGTTCCATTCACTGCTGTTGTCGCTGGGGCAGCGTGTCATCCGGGTTTGCTTCATTCGTTATTAGGACCGGCGGCAAGTTCGTCCTGAGTTTGCTGGAAAACCGTGTCTAAGTCGGACTGCTGGCCGGGCGGGGCCGTATCGCCGGTGAGGCCGTTGATATCTACCCGCAGGCCAATGCGCTCTCCCACAAAGTGATAATACAAACCCCAGGTCAAACAGTGAGCGCGGCGGCGCAGTTCCACTTCGTAGTCCCGTAGTCTTCCCCCATCAACATCGTAGCGACCCATAGCCTTCACCGCCCAGCGCCGCGAGAGTTGCGCCTGGAGAGTAGGTTCCAGTTCGGTCTTAATATTCGCCCGGTCCATCAAAAACGGGGTATGGCCGCCGGTGATGTGATGGGTCAGGGTCAGCGAGCCGGTCAGGTCTTTACCCAGGGGTCCGCCAGCGCCGGCAGTGACGGCCAGGTCTCGATAGTTATCCCCCGTACTGTAGAAAGCCTGACGGGCCGATAGGCCATACCATTGGCCCTCCCCGCGGCGGTGCTGGTCAGTATGACGATCATAGCGAAGAGTTAGGGCGGCGTACTGTTCGCGAGTCTTAGGTGCGGAGTCAATAAAGTCTTGTCCCGTAGGCGGGATTCTCCAACCCCGCTGATCTCCACCGCGCAGGTTAAGGACCTGCGCTACGCGGGGCGTGCTGCTTGCACGTGTGTCGTGGCCGCAGTCTTCGACAATATTGCCCAGGCTCACTGAGCCGCGCCACCCGTTGTCCTGGTCAGGACCGGTGGAGGATTTAGTGAAGGTCAACTCGGGCCGCCGGTCCAGGGTGAGGTGGTGGCCGAGGTCGTCATAGATGTCCTCGGTCTGGGACAGATAGCCCGCGGCCTGCCAGCGGCCTTTAGTGTATTTGTTGGTGGATAGCAGCCGTATGCCCCGCCTTTGAGTGAGCCGCAGGCTCAAATCGCTGCGCCATGGTGAATCCGACGAATTAAACCGGAAGCGATACGGCAGGTATATTTTGTCATAGGACGAGTAGCCGGGCATCGGCAGCAGGTCAGGAGTTTCCCGCTCCCCCTCGGCTACGCTGAAAGAAAAGCTGGGAACCAGGGGGATTTTGATACCGTACAGGGAGAGCGAAGCGCCCTTGACTTTGAAGCGCTGCTGGTCAGGATAGTACTCAATGCGCTTAGCCCGCAAGGCGTAGTGCGGATGAGCGCGGTTACAGGTGGTGATGGCTCCCTGTATTATGTAGACGAGTTCGTTGTGCCCAACGATCTCTTCGCCGAACAGATAAGCGCGGGTGGCCGTCGCCGACGTTGGGGCATCTATATTCACTACACTACGGGCATTCTTCAGGCAAAACTCTTCGGTGTGAGCATCAAGGCGTAGATACTCGCCGGTAAGTGCGCCCTGGGGTGTACCGACAGTGATGCCTTTCTGGGCTTCAATCTCGCCGGATTGGAAGTTAGCTGCGGCCCGCTGGGCGTGGATTACGGCCCGCTGGGCCGGCTCTCCCTCTATCTGCAGATAGATACGGACATTGCCAACAATCTCCGCCGCCTTCATCTCGTCACTGTACTGCACCCGGTCGCCCGATACAGTGACAATAAGGCGGCGGGGCGGAGTTTCGGCGGCGTGCACCTCTCCCCAGCCGAGGAGAGCAACTGCCGACGCCATAGCCAATAGGAAACACACACGGCAAAGAGTCAGCTTGCATCTCACTACTGAAGGTTCAAGCATCACGAGGATTATAACACAAACGGGTGCCTACTAACAAATAGCCGGCTAACTACAGCCGAGGTTAGGTATACCTTCCTGACCTCAGCGCTCAGTTAGGCTTAACGCCGAGCCGGTAGCCCGGCTGCTTTAGCGGAAAGTGAGCTTGCCATAGAAGAAGGGGGCGGCCCCCGCGCCAAAGCTTACTACTCCTCCATAGGTACAATTCCACGCAGGCCCTTTATAGAAGCCCTGCAAGAAGTTAACACCCCAGGTGCCGGCGAAGGTATCGGCCAGCAGCGTGGTGAGGGGAATCTGCATCTCAGCGGTCCATACTCCCTGCCCTGTTTCCGCCGCCGCCTTCCACGGTGGTCCCGGCGGTTTCCATCCTACGCTGCGCCAGTGGTTACTTAGCGTGTCGCCTTTGCTATTAACACTGAGTGTTATATATTCGTCGGCGCTCCATTGGGGCTTAATGAATAGGCTGAAGCAATCTTCATTGTAGTAGCGCGGGAGGTCCTCGGTGAAGTGGCCAGTGACCAACCTATCGGTATTCGGTTCTTGGGCGCGCCAGCCCACATACAGACAATCCCCGCAGCGGAGCAGATAGGCTTGCACCTGGTGCGGCACCAACTGATTGTAGGGCCTAAAGCAACTCACAAAGTCGTCCGCCACCGCTGCCTGACTCCAGACCTCATCATCAAGCCGCCCGTCAATCTCAGGCGGATTGCTGACCTCCGGACAGACCAGGACCGTGGACAGCTTGTGCTCATAGACGCGCAGGGAGTTAATACTGGCTGCCTCCGACTGCCAAGGGCTGGCGACTAACTCCAGATAGCGGGCTGGGGTCTCGGGGAGCAGAACCGGTCCGGTCAGCGGCTGGCCCTGAACCGTGGTAATACTCTTAAACTTCTCCCCGTCTACCGAGGCTTTGACCTCTAACTCACCCAGGTTCTGAGCTTCAAACTCCAAACGCACAATTCGCGGGTAAGGGAAACCCAGGTCAACGCGCACCGTCCCTGGCGTAGGCGAAGACGTACTCAGGTTGGGAATGGGCAGTACCCAGCCCTGATACTCTTTACCCGGCCGCTGACGAGCCAACTCCACGCCCAGCAAATCCTGAGCGCTGGGGAACTGGCCACCGGCTGCGTAATCCGCGACACTCTGAGATACCGCCTCCGATTGGTCTTCAGAGAAGAGATGCTGGCCTAAATGTTCAAGTTGCCGCAAATTCGTTGCCGCGCGGTTGCGGTTACCCTCGTAGTCATCTCGCTCGGCCTGCACCCCTAACATCAGTCTCTCGTAGGCCCGTCGGGCCTGAAGGGCACTGGCTCCCGTATCCGCGTCGGGAGCGCCTCCGGCGGCCGCTCGCAGCGCATTCATAAAACGCTGCACTTCCTCGTCCACGGAGGCATTACGTCGTACCACCCCGTTTAGGTCTCTGGCCATTTCCGCGTGCAACTCGGTTACGGTAGGATAGGCAATGTTAGACATAAAGTAAGTGTTCAGGCCGCCCAGCCAAACGGGGCGGGAGGCTGTGGCTTTCCAAGTATACTGGGCGGTTGTCTCCAGGCCACCGAAGGGGTCGAACGGTTCATCTTTCTTCGCTCCCCAGGTAGTACATAATATTCCCTGGACCAGTTCAGATTCTGCCCGCCCCTTGGCTACCGCCTCCGCCCACTGATAAGCATTAAGGGGATTGAACCACGGGCAGCCTACTGTGGGTAGGCCATAGCGGGTGAAGTGGTCAATACTTTTGGTCTCCACCTGGATAGCAACAGAACCGCTGGGATAAACGCGCGGCTCAGCGTCACTGTAAATCCAGACGCACTGAATGACATCTTTGGGCAGCAGATTGACCACGCTCAGCGGCTGGTTTAGATAGAATTGACAAGCATCCGTTCGTTCGTGATAAGGATTGACCTGGTCAGCCCACATCATAAGCTGGACGTCTGGGTCTACTTCGTGGGCATAGTCATTGAGGCGAGTGATATCCTCAGCCAGCAATTCGGCTGGTGTCTTACCCCGGAGCAGGTCGCGGAAGTCAGTGCCGAACCGTACCGCCTCGTCGTGGCCGATATGTATGTAGCGGGGGTGCAGCAAACGCACGATATCCTGGATAATTCTCTTCATAATGACATAGGTACGGGGCTCGGAGATGCAGTAATCGGTGCTCTCCGGCGGTATATAGTTGTAGCGCACCTTTACTAACTGGCCCTCCGCGATTCTACCCGCGGGCAGCCGACGAATCTGCCAGGGTTCATTATCGGCACTGTAACCATACTCAAACTCGCCTGGCTGGATGGCGAAATCGGCGTCCCGGTCAAACTGAGTCTTACCGTCCGCCGAAGACACCAGGATAGGACAGTTGGGCAAGTCAACAACATTGCGGTATTTGAGGTGCTGCCACTGGTCGGTGAGTTCTAATTCCTCGGTAACCACCATCCCCTCGGCCGTGTACGGGTCGCGCCTCAACACCTCCGGGGTATGGCTCCAGCTCCCGAACGTGGGCGTCAGGTTAATAAAGTGGTTGCGGCACTCCTCGGCTGTGGCCTTGATCCGGGCTCCCACCTTAGCATCCTCCAGGTTATACCAGGACTCATAAAGCGCCACCAGGTTAATCTTCATCTGGGCCAGGTAGGGTATGCCCGGGGGAGGAATGTTACACACGCCCCGGATGGGCATATCCGGCCAGTCCCGAATTCGCTGGCACCGCACCGGGCCCTCGTCCTGGATTAGTTGCAGCAGGGTCATACAACCGTAAAAGCTACCTGCTTCGTCCGCCCCAACAATCGCAACTACTTCCGGCGTTATTGCCATAGCATAGCCTTCCGCGGCCGTAACCATCTCCAATCCATCCAGGGCCGCGGCCGCCGGCTCCTGAACCAGGGCCGAGTTTTTGCCTCGTTCGCCCACAACAATAACTCCTGCGGCCGGTGGTACTTCGCCGGCTTTGACTATTGCCGGACGATGGCCGGTAATCTTCTCCAACCTGTCGGCCAGCATTTCCGGGCCAGTCAGTTGCCGGCCGGTAGCGGCGTCGTCTACTATGATGGTGGCGGAAGTAAGTGAGATTTCGCCCGGTGCGGCTGTAATCTGCTGGAGTTCCGGCAGCAGCTTGCTCTCCGCCCTGGCTACGGCGGCAACTACGAGGACTAACAGAACACCCAAACCTAACCGACTAAGCATTGGCAGCATAACAATCATCTTCCTGTAGGTTCTTAGTTGCCAGGACTATTCTCTAACACAAGTATTAATGCGCCTGTGGCGCATAAACTCCTGCACTTAACCGCGCGGGGGGTACGAGTATAGCACAAGCCAGGCACCCGCCCGTGCCCGGCTAATTACTCCATTATGGGCTGTAATCCGTGCTGACGGCCGTAGGTCCGGCGAGGAACTTAGCGCGGCCGGCCCTAATTACTGGGGAGACTACTGACCCACGCTTCGGCCCATTGCTCATAGGGTGCCCGGGGCGCACTTGCTGAAATACTTCCATAGACTCCTTGCATAATGTCCCAGCAAGATGTCTCAATGCCATGGTCTTCTTTCAGCATGAACCTAATCCGGGCTGTGGTGGTTACCACTTCACGGGGGGCAGAGGAGGTGTTGGCGGCCAGACCATTCACCAGGGCCTGGTACTGCCCCACCGCCTCCATTGGCGGAAGCTGGCCACTATAGTCCATACTCATGAGATCTGGCAAGGCGAGATCCTCGGGATTGCGCTGGTCCTCCAGGGGCACAGGGCGTCGGCCACAGCCCGCTACGGCTACAATAACTGCCAGTACTACCCATAGCAAAACTGATCTACTCTTCATTTGTTGCTTGCGCCTCCTGCGAAATTTGTCGGGTGACTTCTTAGCGGTCGTAGTATTCTTTGATAGAGACATAAATTCCTGCTCGCTGCGACTCTGGATGTCTACTAATAGTTACAGATTTACGCCCTGGCCCCAGACCAGAGGAACATTAGCCATCTCAGACGCGTAATATACGTCAAGGGCTGGGCCTTAGCCCAGCCCTTGGTACTTGTGGTGAGCCTGTCGAACCATCCGTTCAGTGCTGCAACCTACGGCCCGGCTTCAGCACGTGCCGTTGTTGTAGGAGCCACATTCTTGTCCCGATTATATCGGGGCAGAGATGCCCCTCCCACAATATAGAACATGTAGCCTGCCGAACCATCCATTCAGTGCTGCAACCTATGATTCGGCTTCAGCACGTGCGGTTGTTGTAGGAGCGACATTCTTGTCGCGATTATATCGGGGCAGAGATGCCCCTCCTACAATATAGAAAATGTAGCTTGCCGAACCATCTGTTCAGTGCTGCAACCTACGATCCGGCTTCGGCACGTGCAGTTGTTGTAGGAGCGACATTCTTGTCGCGATTATATCGGGGCACCCTTCGGCAGGCTCAGGACAGAGAGAATGCCCCTCCTACAATATAGGAAATGTAGCCTGGCGTTCCCAGTTCCCAGTTCCCTACGGCCCCAAGCCGTACCAGTTACGGTGATGGGCGTGGCCCCAGAGGATGGCGCACGCCTTTATCTCGGGGTCGTTCATGTCTCCTCCGGCGTGCCACGCTAGGGCTGGGTTCGTCACAGAGTCATAACTGACCCACTTGGCGTGCCCATCAATAAAGCCCAGGTTGGCGCCCCCGTTGTGGCGCTTCGCCACGCCGTAGCGTTCCCCCCAGTCGTAGCAGAACGGGCAGACGGTGGTATCGCCACACCGGCTCGTTGAGCCATAGCGACTGGCTTCGAATAGCCACGCGGTCTCAGTCGCGGTCTTGTACTCGTCGAACTTGTACGTGAGGCAATCCTCTGTCATCCGGCACCGATAGTCATACATCTGCCGGCCGTAGGCCATATTTCCCGACTGTAGCGACGGACAGGAAAACAAGTCAACACTCTGGACATACGGCATTAGGCAACCCCCAAAGCAGTAGAGGAGGCCCTGGCCAGAGTTGGCCTTTGTGTAGTGGTATGGCATGTGGCCATCCCAGTCACTACCGTACATAATCCCCGCCAGCGTCAACTGCTTGACGTTACTCAGGCATGCGGTCTGCCGGGCTTTCTCCCGGGCTCTCGCGAACACCGGGAATAGAATCGCGGCCAGGATCGCGATAATCGCAATCACCACCAGCAATTCTATCAAGGTAAATCCACGTCGCCTGCTAATCATTGTCCTTACCTCCTTGAGATTGTCCTCTGCCTCGTCTGAGGCAGAGAAGTTTGGTACGACTTACGACTTGTGTTATTCCCCTTACGGCTGTCTCTCACCTCCTTTATACGCCATAGCCACATAACCCCCAACCCAGCCACCGCTGGGTCGCTGTAGTTAGTGCCAGTCTGTACCGTTCCCCGTTCCCACGCCGCCTTCGCCATAGCAGCCTATGGCTACGGCGGCCGGATCGGCAGCGCAAGCGCGATTATATCGGGGCACCCCTCGGCACACTTAGGGCACAGTGGATGCCCCTCCCACAATATAGAACATGTAGCCTGCCGAACCATCCATTCAGTGCTGCAACCTACGGTCCGGCTTCAGCACGTGCGGTTGTTGTAGGAGCGACATTCTTGTCGCGATTATATCGGGGCAGGGATGCCCCTCCTACAATATAGGAAATGTAGCCTACCGTTCCCAGTTCCCTGAACTTACGGCTACGGCAGCGCCCCCAAGCCGTACCAGTTGCGGTGATGGGCGTGGCCCCACAGGATGGCACAAGCCCTCACTGAGGGGTCATCCTGGGGCAGGGTTCCGGCCCGCCACGCTGCGGCTGGGTCCACCATAGAGTCATAACTGGCCCACTTGACGTGGCCGTCAATGAAGCCCATATTGTGGCCCCCATTGTGGCGCTGGCCCACAGAGTAGTACGGATACCAATCGTAGCAGAACGAGCAGACCACGCTACCGGCATACCGGCCGGCCTTAATATGCTCGCTAGCGCCTTCGAATAGCCACGCAGTCTCGGCCGGAGTTTGGTACTGGTCGAATTTGTAGGTAGGCCCAGCACCTACACTCCGGTTCAAGTAGTCGTAGTACTGTCTCTCGAAATGAGTCGGACCCATCTCACCCAGCGAGGGACAACGAAAGAGGTCATCGCTCCTAACGTACGGGAGTATTCCGCCCTTCAGTGTCCCGTCCGACGAGTGGTGGTAAGGCATGTGGCCATCCCAGTCGCTCCCGTACATAATCCCCGCCAGTGTCAACTGCTTGCAGTTACTCAGACAACTGGTCTGCCGGGCTTTCTCCCGGGCCCTCGCGAAGACTGGGAACAGAATCGCCGCCAGGATTGCGATTATCGCAATCACCACCAGCAATTCTATCAAGGTAAATCCACGTCGCTTGCTAATCATTGTTCTTACCTCCTTGAGATTGTCCTCTGCCTCGTCTGAAGCAGAGAAGTTTGGTACGTCTTACGGCTTGTCTTATTCTCCTTACGGCTGTCCATCATCGTTGTAGTTGCGATTATATCGGGGCAGGGATGCCCCTCCTACAATATAGGAAGTGTAGCCTGCCGTTCCCAGTTCCCTGAACTACGGCCCCAAGCCGTACCAGTTGTTGGCGTGGGCATGGCCCCACAGGATGGCGTCAGCCCTTACCTCCGGGTCGTCCCTGGATGTTCCGCCAGCATACAGCAGGTATCCATCCCTCAGAGAGTCGGTACTCGCCCACTTGGCATGGCCATCAATGTAGCCTAGGTTGCTGCCCTCGTTGTGGCGGCTGCCGATTCTGTAGGTCGCCGAATCGTTGCAGAATGGACACATCACGATAGTATATGTCCGGTTCAGATTCAAGTAGGCGTTAGATGCTTCAAATAGCCAGGCGGTCTCAGCGGGGGTTTGGTACTGGTCGAATTTGTAGGTAGGCCCCTGGCTTGCCGCGCGGGCCTGGTAGTCGTAGTACTGCCTCCCGTAGTGATTATCGGGGACCCTGTCGGAAGACGACGGACATAGCCAAATCTGCGCGTTCTTGATATAAGGGTCAAGTGACTCGAACAGTCCGTTCGTCCCGTAGCCGGAGTGGTGATACGGCATGTGGCCATCCCAGTCGCTAGCGTACATAAGGCCCGCCAGCGTAATCTGCTTGACATTGCTCAAACAGGTGGTCTGCCGGGCTTTCTCCCGGGCCCTCGCGAAGACCGGGAACAGAATCGCCGCCAGGATTGCAATTATCGCAATCACCACCAGCAATTCTATCAAGGTAAATCCACGTCGCCTGCTAATCATTGTTCTTACCTCCTTGAGATTGTCCTCTGCCTCGTCTGAAGCAGAGAAGTTTGGTACGTCTTACGGCTTGTGTTATTCTCCTTACCGCTGTCTCTCACCTCCTTGCTTTAGTTTATTGGGGCAAACACACACAGCACATACCCTTACTAATATATATTATACTCATTTGCGGCAATACTGTCAAGTTTCTAAGACAATTCTTTGTGAAAGGCTGCACACCGATTGATTTTCTGGTATACTTAGTTAACGGACAGTCGACAGTGGACAGTCGTCAGTGGACAGTTGCCAGGAACGGCCACTGACCATACAAGCGAAGTATCCAATTACTTGTAGTGAACTTGCCGGACTTTTTGCGGAATATGTTATTAATGTAAGAGTGAATGGGCGCACTTGTCCGCCGTAGCTACCCTTGTGCAGCGAAGGTGGAAGCACGCCCGCCTTCGCAGGCCAGAGCGGGCGGAAGTTGCGAGCAACTTCCGGCCCTACAGACGACAAAAAGCAGGTGAAAACTCTGAGAGCACAACGGCACCGGAGTATAGGCATAGCACTGATGGTGTGGTTAGCCCTGGTAGTGCTGTCGGGGCGACTGGCGGGCCTGGAATTCGCCCTGACTGACCTGCGCTTTATGCTGCGGGGCGACCGGCCCTTCAGTTCGGATATTGTGCTGGTCGCTATTGACGAGCAGAGCCTGGCTCAGTTCAATCTATGGCCCTGGTCTTACGGGCCATTGGCGGATCTGGTCAACCGGCTTAGTGAGGCCGGCGCTCAGGTCATCGCCCTTGACCTTCCGGGGTTGGTCACCTACCGCATGCTACCCGGCTCCCCGGCGGGCGCGGAGCGCTTGGCCGAGGCGGTGCGAAATTGCGGGCGAGTGGTGCTACCCGCAGTTATCCACCCCACGCCCCAGGACCAGTCAGCCCAAGCCCAACTGCAACGGTTTGCGATAGGCACCGGGGAACTGCCCCGACCGCGAGGGCTGGAAACCGGGCGTCTGTGCGGGCCTCTTGGCCCGCTGAGCCAGGTGGCGGCCGGGTTAGGGGCAGTAAATGTCACCCCCGAAGTTGACGGGGTGCTGCGCCGGGTGCCGGTAGTTGTTTCTGATCACGGCCACCTCTATCCAGCCTTTTGTGCTGAGGTAGTGCGGGTGTTCCTGGGCCGGCCCGCCGGCGAGCAGAGCATATCGGTGACTGATGACTTCGTGCAGATAGCCCAGGTGCCGGTCGCTGTTGACAGTGCGGGTGAGGTATATCTCAACTATGCCGGCGGTTATGAGAGTTATCCAACTATCTCCGGAGCGCATATACTATCCACAGATTCCCAACAACTGGAGTCCGAGATAGCCGGTAAGATAGCCCTTATAGGCCCCACCGCCGTAGGATTGACTAACCTGCACCGCACGCCTACTTGCCCTTTAATGCCTGGGGTAGAAATAACGGCTAACGCTATTGACAACATTCTCACGGGTTGGGGACTGCGAGTGCTACCGATATGGCTGGCCTGGGTACTGGCGGGCATTAGTAGTGTGCTAATTGGCTGGTGGTTAGCCCCTCTTAACGCGTGGCAGGGCCTGCTGGTGCTCCTGGTGGCAACCGTGGTCTATGCCGGGCTGTCGGTGTTGTGTTTTGCGCGACTGATAATATTGCCCACCGCCCTACCCCTGTTGACGATAGCAACCACGGGAGCCATTCTGGTGATACGAGCGGCGACGGCGGCAGAGCGCGAGAAGAGCCAGGTTGAGGCTCAACTACAGACGCGAATTCAGACGATCCTGGGAATAGGTAGGCTAATAAACTCCAGTTTGGACCACCAGCAATTGTTAGAGCAGATACTGCAGTGGATAGAGACCGAACTGGATGTAGAGGCGGCTTCGGTGCTGATGTTAGACCAAAAGAGTCGTGAGTTGCGCTTTGAGGCGGCCTCCGGCGACAAGGCCGATGAGATCAAAGACTTCACCATCCAGTTGGGCGAAGGCATTGCGGGAATAGCGGCGGCCACCGGCGAGGCGCTCATCGTCAACGATGCTGGAAGTGACCCCCGTCAGGCTCATGACATTCCCGTAGCCATTGACTTCCCAGCCCGGTCAGTGCTGGCTGTGCCTATGACCCTCCACGGTCAAGTAGTGGGAGTGGTAGAGGCCATCAACAAGCGCGCTGGGGCGTTGTTTACCGAGGATGATGCCTCCTTGCTGGCGGTAATCGCCCAAGAAGCAGCCTTGTTTATGGATAACGCCCGACTGTACACTGAATTGCAGCAACGAGTAGACTTCGCCAATCAGGAGTTGCGGGGGGCCAATCAGCAACTGACTTTTGAAAAGGCCCGCATTGAAACACTGATCCGAGAGATGGCCTCGGGGATAGTAGCTACCGACGCAGCAGACCGTGTGGTGCTGATAAACGATACGGCCCAGCACATGCTGGGCCTGGACGGGACCCCGGCAGTGGGTGAGCCTATATTGGCCCTCGTTGATGACCAGCGGCTGGTAGACTTATTCGCCCGGCCTCTATCCCTGGAGGGTGGGAGTCACGCCGAAGAGTTGGAACTGCCATCCGGCAGTGGCACGATTGTCCGCGCCCACATTGCCCTGGTCGAAGACCACGGCGAGATCATTGGCCGCTGTCTGTTGCTGACCGATGTCACTCAATTCATCGAACTGGACCGAATGAAGACTGACCTTATCTCGTTTGTCTCTCATGAGTTGAAAAATCCGCTGGCTTCCATGCAAGGCTTTGTTAGCCTGCTGCAACGCCACGCCGCACCGCCCGACGAGCGCTCGCGACAATACATTGAATATGTTAATCAACTCTCTCTGCGCATGCAGGATTTAGTGCAGGACTTCCTAAACCTGTCCCGTATTGAGGCCGGTCAGGGCCTGGACGTTGAGCTCATGCGGATAGAAGACGCTGACCAGATGGTGGCGGACATTGTTGAAATGGAAGAGCAGCGAACGGAGGTGCATCAATTCGTCCGGGATATTCCGGCGGATCTGCCGCCACTGCGCGCCGACCGGCGCAAGTTGCAGCAGGTGCTCACTAACCTGATAAACAATGCCGTGAAGTTTTCCCCGGACGGCGGGCAAGTAAACATTGCCGCACAGCCCGAGGACGGGATGGTAAAATTTTCGGTCAGCGATGAGGGCGTCGGAATTGCTCCTGACCAGATGAAGCATCTATTTCAGAAATTCCAGCGCGTACGCGAGGAAGGCACCGTACGTGTGCCCGGAACCGGCCTGGGCTTGTATCTATGTAAACATCTGATTGAGTCTCACGGCGGACAAATCTGGGTGGATAGCGAACCCGGGCAGGGCTCGACGTTCAGTTTTACCGTCCCAGTGGACGATACGGCTGGTGAAAGGTAAGTTGGGTTATGCTCCCTATGACGAAGTTGCGGCTCGGCGAGATAGTACAACTCAAAAAAACCCACCCGTGCGGGAGTAACCAGTGGGAGGTAATCAAACTGGGCAATGACATCAAGGCGCGCTGCACCGGCTGTGGGCGGATTATGATGATGCGCCGCTCGCGGTTTGTGCGCCTTATCCGCAAACGTATTACCGCAGTTGAGCAACAGACCAATGAACCCTGATCTATCTTATCGCGCAGGCGGGGTTCTCCAACCCCGCCCCAGCGCCTCGCCTGGCTGTCAGCAGGTGACCGAGTGGCTGCATTCAGTATATGAACGGCTTCCGGTAGGTATCTGCGATGGCTGCACTGATTGTGCCTTGCGCTGCGCAGGAGAAGTGCCGATGGTGGCGGCTGAATATCAAGCCATACGACAGTATCTTGACAATCAGGGCCGGCCGGTTCCCCCGCGGCGGCAGCGGCGTTGGGGACAGATGATGGCTCCGTGCCGCTTCCTGGATGAAGATAGCCGACTGTGTACCATCTACCCGATCAGGCCGCTGATCTGCCGACTGTTCGGGTTAGTTGAATGGTTGCCCTGTCCCACGGGTAAGCAGTCGGCAGTGGTCAAGGATGGTCTGGATCTGATGCGTCGCTATGCCGACCTGGCCCCGCATCCTTTCAGTTACTGGCACTGGCAGAGCAAGTGCCCAAGGTAGCCGAAGAGGATAACTAAGACACTGCACAGGAACCGGCGGGTGAATGTATGGGAAAAACATATTCCAAAGGCACCCCGATATTGCTGATTATTGCACTGTTATTCCTAGGCGGTGGGTTGGTGGGCTCTGTGCGGTTGGCTATCCAGTATCCCACGCCTTGGCTCTTATGGCCAATTCTACTCTCTAATCTCGTACCGGGGCTTCTGTTACTCTCTACGTGGTGGCTGGCGCGGAGGTTCCCCTTGCAAACCAACAAGGGCCTGTGGGTTGCGGGAGCCTTACTCCTCACCGGCGGCTTGGTGGCAAGTTTGCTGTGGATTGCGCGTTACTGGGTACCTATCCTTTGGTCGTTTCACATCGTCAATGTCGCTCCGGGACTGCTGGCGCTACTCGTTTGTTGGCTTGGGTCCCGATTCCCCGATTTAGCCTGGACCAAAGTTGGCGCGGGCATACCGATTGTGGTGCTCGGCATCTTCTTTCTCCTCATAACAAATGGAATGGCAACGCTCTCTACGCCGATCCGCAATCCCGCCCGTTATGAGGAGCTTCTGGAGAAACACAGGTATCCGGAGACCAAATGGATAGCCCACTTCCCGCCAAGCATCCCGCAGACCGCAAGTAAGGTAAATCTCTACTATGAGCGGACATTCATGCAGGGTTCTTACCCCTTTGAAATGCGCTATGTTCTCCCGAAGGCTGACCTTGCCCGGGTCCGCGAGTCTATGTATGAGAATAAGGACTTGAGCACAACATCAGAGTTCAGCTTACGCAAGGACCACTATGGGCCCTCGCAGATAGACGCCGATAGCCTCGATGAGCAGGTGGCGGGCGGATACGGAGAAAACCATGGCGGAGCCTACGGCATCGCAATTAATTCACGTCGTAACGAAGTGTTGTATTGGGCGGACAGATGGTAAAGGGTACAACCATCTTGTAGCTCACAAGCAATGCATATGAATATTCGGAGTGAAAGATAAGGCCGGGAAAAGCCTAGGATGAACAACAAAGTACTCATTGTCGGGTCAATGGCGCTTGATACAGTGCAGACTCCGTTTGGCCGCGTGGAGGATGCGGTGGGGGGAGCCGGAGTATATGCTGCCACTGCGGCCAGTTTGTTGGCACCGGTTTGTCTGGTAGGTGTTATTGGTGATGACTTTCCTTCCGAAGCGCTTGATGATTTGCAGGAGCGCGGCGTGGACCTGACTGGAGTGCAACAGGTAGCCGAAGCGCAGTCGTTCCAGTGGTCAGGGCAGTACGAGTATGACATGGGCGAGGCTGATACCTTAGACACTCAACTGAACGTGTTTGCTGATTTTGACCCTGTCCTACCGGCCGGCTGGCAGGATTGCGGCTATGTGTTTTTGGCCAACATTCAGCCCTCGCTGCAACTCAAGGTCCTTGACCAGATAAACTCGCCGATGCTGACCGTGAGTGATACTATGAATTTCTGGATAGAAAACGCGCGGGATGAACTACTGGAGGTGCTGAGCCGGGTAGACGTGGCGGCGATGAATGACGCCGAAATCAGGCAACTCACCGAGGAGCCTAATCTGGCCCAGGCAGCCCAGCAGGTTCTGGGAATGGGGCCCAAGTATGTGCTGATAAAGAAGGGCGAATACGGGGCGGCGTTAGTTGCAAGGTGGGGGCAGTTCTGCCTGCCCTCCTATCCGCTGCCCGCGGTGATAGACCCGACCGGGGCCGGTGATAGTTTCGCCGGGGGGTTCATTGGCTTTCTGGCCTGGTCGGGGCAGGCTGAAGAGGAGCAGTTGCGCCAGGCAATGGCTATCGGCACAGTTACTGCTTCGGCCTGTGTAGAAGATTTCTCGGTAGAGGGCCTACAGCGCCTGACAGTCACCCATCTGTACCGGCGCTATGAGACCCTGCGGGGGATGGTGCATTTTGATGAGTGTCCCTTGCCGGCGTGAGTCGGTATCACTTGCCAGGAGGATACAGCCGTGCCTGACATAGTATGCCTGGGCGAACCGATAGTAGATATGGTCGCGACCCAACCCAGCCGTAGCCTGCTGGAGGCCACGGAGTTTACCAAGGCAGCCGGTGGGGCGCCGTTGAATGTCGCCACGGGTGTCGCTCGCCTCGGGGGCTCCTCGGGCGTCATCGGCAAGGCCGGTGGTGACCACTTTGGCGACTACATCCGTCAGAGTCTGGAGGAGTGTGGGGTGGATGTCACCTATTTCCTCCAGGACCCTGAATATGCCACGCAACTGGCTTTCGTTGCCGTGGATGAAGATGGTGTGCCCGACTTCTCTTTCCACGTCAAGCACAGTGCTTGCCAGATGCTGTGGCCCAGCGAGATAGACGAAAATTACATTAGGGATGCCCAGGTATTTCATTTCGGCACTATTAGCCTGATAAACCAGCCCTTCCGCGACACTACCCGGGAAGGGGTCAGGATAGCGGCCGAAGCCGGCATCATAGTCAGCCTGGACCCCAACTTGCGCCCCTCGCTGTGGCCGGACATGAATGAGGCGTTTCGCTGGATGTCGGAGGCTATACATGACTGCGATGTGTTGAAATTAAGCCAGGAGGAGATGGAATTTGCTACCGGCACCAGCGTACTGGAAGAGGGAGTGCGAACGCTCTATGATATGGGGCCAGAGTTGGTGGCAGTAACTATGGGCGCGGAAGGGGCATACATCTATAATGGCGACGATGGGCAGCACGTGCCCGGCTTCCAGGTAACGGTGGCTGACACCGTCGGCTGTGGCGATGCCTTTGTCGCGGGTATGTTGCTGGGTCTGCTGGAATCCGGGCAAAGCGAAGCAGAAGTGGACCTGTACACTCTGGGCAAAATTGCCACCTTCGCCAATGCTACGGCCGCACTGACCGCTACTGGCAGCGGAGTAATTCCCTCGCTACCTACCCGCCAACAGGTCGAAGAATTCCTCAATAGCCACCGCCAGTAGTCAACTTGACGCAGCCAAAACAATATGTTATTATAGTATTATTATACCAACAAATCCGTATGATGGTTTTATGAGGAGAGATTGCCTTGGCAATTGTAGACAGACCAAAACTTACCGACCTGACGCACTTGAGCGGGGCTATCGCTGAGAAACTGCACGAAATGCTGTATGAGCACGGCCCGGCTAACGGAACTTTTCTGGGATTGCCTTTTGACCAACTGGTGGAACACGGGGCCGTGCACGAGTTCAAATGGGAGCGCGCAGCGAAGCCGGCCTCGGTAATAGAATTAGGCAATACTGGGCCTTTCTCGGCTTTGGTATTGTCCATTGGTCAGGCGCAGAAGTATCAGCACGATATCGAGATACCTCTGATTGTTAAGTTGGACGGCCATTTCTATACGGGTAAGGCCAATGATGCCAACTACCCGCGACACACTATGTTCGGCTCGGTGGACGAGGCAGTAGAGTTGGGCGCTGACGCCATCGGGTTGACCTTTTATCTGGGTTCACAGGAAACCGGGGCAGACGTCGAGAGGACAGGCAAGATAAGGGAAGAAGCCCACCAGGCTGGGTTGCCGCTGGTGTTGTGGAGTTATCCGCGAGGGCCAGCACCGAGCGCCACCAAAGCGGACAGTCTGCTGTGGTGCCATTACGCTGTTTCGGCTGCCGAATCATTGGGGGCCGATATAGTCAAGACCAAATTCCCCTCGGTGGTAGATCCCAAGCATCGTGACGCCTATGATGACTTCATAAAAGGGGAATACAGTGGAAAAATAGCGGAAGCAATGCGGTATCTGGACTATGAGCCGCCCCGGGAGCAGCTTGCGCAATATCAGGCGCAGCTCAAGGAAGGCGAGAAAGCCAACTACGACTCGCTGCTGAGCAAGGAGCAGCACATTGAGAGAGCTAAGATAGTCACGGGCGCCGGAACCAGAACCTTTGTGATATATTCCGGGGGGCCACGGTTAACTGGTGACGCCAAGGCCGCGTTGCAACAGACTACGGAAGTAATAATGGAAGCGGGTGGGGAAGGCAGAATCATCGGTAGAAACTTCTGGGGTATCCCGATTGAAGAAGGTCTGGAATTGGCTGAGGCAGTTGCCCAGATTATGCAAAACGAGAAGTACGCCCGATAGATAATGATAGTAATATTTGTCCCATCTACTCGCGCTTGCGTAGTATCTGTTCGGGACAACTTAACCGCTATCCCTCAACCACGTTAGTGAAGATCGGGATCCGCTGTGTACGGCCCTCCCCAATTTGTCGTAAGGGGATATACTGTAGTAATACTATTATTTGGAGGATAAATACACTATGGGCAAACTGTTAACAGGCCGACAATTACGGGCAATTTTTGACCACTATTGCCCCTTTGATGATGATGGCAATCTCAAACCAGAAGACCAGCGGGTGACGCTGGTGGCCGCCAATTCCAATAATTGGTGGGAGACCCGGGCATTTGTCCAGGCGGCCGCGCAGGGCGATCAGTCACCCATCATCGTACAATTCTCGTATAACTCCAACCGCAAAGTTGGCGGAGACCCTACGGGCATCTTTGTGCCGGAGGGAGTCAGGTATCATGCCAATCCCGTGGTCAATGGCGCCAAGGCCAATGTTGACTGGATATCTATGGAGGCCGAGGCGTGGGGTGCAGATTATGTCGCCATCTCCCTGGACCATTTCAAGGTTCCCAAGTTTGATGCCGCGAAAGATTATGAGCGACGGTCCACGCCATTGGACTATCAGGCCAAGATTGACGCGGCTGTTGCCTACCTGGCGAGCAAAGGCTTAGGTGGGGCAGTCGAGGAATTCGACGCCGATGCCTATATTGGTTACCTGACGAGTGTTGACTACCAGCAGTTCCGGGCTGATTTCCTGGACACTGTTTCGGTGATGCAACCAGCGTGGGGCATGATTGACACCGAAGGTATTCCCCCGGTGCTTGACTTCATCATTACACAGGACATCTCCACCGGCGTGCGCGTAGACCTGAACAATAATGACATGATGCTGGAAGCGGAGTTAGGCGCGACCGGTACCAGCGGCGACGAGGTAGAATATCAGGCACCATCGGAGGAGGAGTTGGCAGACTTTGCCCACCTGGCTGCCGCGTTCGTGGACTATACCGGTGCTGAAGGTGTTGCCTACGACATTGGCATGAAGCACTCCGCCTTGAGCGCTGAGAAACACCGGACCGATGTCCACAAACTGGAAGTAGTACAGCGCACCATCATTGAGCAGACTGGCGTCTACGCGGCGTTTGCTCAACACGGGGGCACCGGTGCCGCCGATGTGCCGCGCGGCCTGATTGGGAAAACTAACCTAAACACCTGCTTCCTGGTGGCCGGTTCGCAGGCGCGCTTTGAATACTTCGATGCCAACGCAGATTTGGTGCGCGCGGGCGATAAGAACATGTGCGGCACTAATGTCGAGACTCATGTCTATCTGCAGGGCGTCTACGAGTCAGTAGTTGAGCGTTACCAGAACACCGGCAGTTACCAGATAGGGCCACAAGTTGATAAAGTGCTCAGTGGCTAACGGCGAGTCCCCTTCTGGTCAGGACTCTACTGATTCGGACCCATACTTACTGAAGCCGGGCGGCTTTATACTGTAGCAGGTCCGGCATATAAAGGAGAGCATCTACTGTGACTGAACAAAGCATAGAGACTCTGCAAGACCTGATATTCAAGACTGTTCCCGAAGAGTTGTCGCAACGCCTGGATACCTGGCGCCAAAAGCTGGCTGCTGAATATGCCAGAGCCTCTGACCAGCGGCAACAGGAGATAGCAGAGTTACTGCACGAGAACGCTATTGATTTGCAATCGGTACTGGCTGATTGGAATTTGAAGAATAATACGGTCGTCACCCGTGGTGAGTCCTATGTGCCAGTCAGTGACGCAGCGTTAGGCGAGGAGGTCGCCCAGAATTATGCGCTGCTCCAGCAGTGGGCGCGGCAGGATTTGGTGGACCAGGCCAAGGCGGTAGCCGAGGAGTTTGCCACCAGTAACCTTGCCCGCCTGGCCCGGATGGCCTTGCAAGGTGAGGTGAACACCTTCTGGGGCAACGACTATGCCGCCAATCTGCGCCGCGCGATGCGCAAGGGCGCCTGCCTGGTAACTACCAATCCTCAGTTAGTTAACATTGCCCGCGAGGAAGACCCCGAATATTGGACCCCCGTGCGCGATCAGTTGCGCGAAGAACATCCCGATTACAGTGCCTTAGACCTGGCCTCAGCGATGACTGTCCAGGTCGTAGTAGCCAATGCCAAACTACTGCGGCCCATCTGGGAGTTGACCGATGGCCAAATCGGCTACGTCAGCCTGCAACTGAATCCCAAGAACGCTGACGACACCGAGGCGATGGTCGAGCAGGCCAACTGGGTCTGGCCCCGGCTGACCGAAGCACTGGGCGGGACGCCCAACTGCGTATTCAAGGTGCCGGGCACCAAGGCCGGTATTGACGCCGCCGCCGAACTTACCAGTAATGCAATGGGCGTAAATATCACAGTCAACTATTCACTACCCCAGCAGATTGCTTTCGCCGGAGTCATTGAGAAGAATAGTACGGCCCCGGTCAGTTTCCGCACTCAGATGGATGGCCGGGTAGATGACCCGGTGGGTGAAGAATTGGAGGAGTTAGGTGTCAGCGACTGGGAGGAAGTAAAGACCTGGTGCACCACCGCCATCCGCCAGCGTGACTACCGGATACTGTGTATGTCGCCGCAGCGGGGCGGGGTAGGCTTTACCAAGACGCGGATGCTGCCTGCCTCAGGCCGGGGGCCCTGGAACATCCTGCGCTCCATCCACCGCGAGCCGGAAGCTTCCACTTTCATCACCGTCTTCCCCAACCGCCAGGAGGAATTTGACAGCGAGCCGCGCGAACTGAACCCTGACGGAATGTGGACACCAGTGCCCAAAGACATCTTAGAGAAACTACTTAAGAGCAAGCTCTTCCGCCAGTCCTACGAGCCGGACGGGATGACCGTAGATGAGTTTGACGACTATCTGCCCGTCGTGCGCACCCTCAAAGGTTTCTCGGAGGGCTTTGACGACTTCGTGGCCTGGGTAGCGGGGTAATCTTTGGCCCGTAAACTATCGAGCCCCCGCAGCCGGGCGGCTCCGGCTCGAGCGAATTGGCCGCGAGAGACGCCGTCGTTGCTGGCCCAGAACTGGTAGCGGCAAATTGTTGCGCCGGCCCGACATTTGATGCAACCAGGGAAATCTTAGTATATCGGCAGTATTGTAAAAGACTTTAATTTACCCCTTGACCTCTACTGCCCCCCGTGCTATGATAGTATGGGGTTTCGAAAGCAGTCTCTCCTTATCCCCAGTAGAGGGATTTATGCACCGGCGGCGAAAACTAATTAGCGGTTGATAGTGAATAGTCAGTAAATGGTACGAGGAGGATGATGGCGATGTGGGCGAAAGCAAGGTTGATTGCCCTGGCGTTCCTCATTTTGACTGCAGGCCTGGTTACTCCATCTCAAGCCGCTAGGGTAGGGGAATTACTGCCAGTATTGCCCCAGAATTGGCGGACTTATCTGAGCATCCCCATCACCCCCAGACCCACATCCACAATCAACGTACTGGATGACTTTGGTCAGGTTGCGTACACCGGCTCAGGGAGTGGGGACATCCCCAGGGGTCAGACCACGACGGTCCACATTACCCCTCATCGCGTCACCGGCGACGCCAACGTCATTGCGACCGTCGGTGGGGCGCAAATGACAGGTGGTATAGTCTTCGACAGCAATCGGGCCGGCAGCTACGACGTCTATGTTATGAACGAGGATGGCTCCGACCCAACGCAATTGACAAATGACCCCTACGGCGAGCGGGTTCCCGACATGACCTCCGATGGAACGGCCCTGGCCTTTGCCAGTAACCGGGATGGCAATTGGAACATATTTGTGCTTCGGGAGGGAAGTGCCGGACCGGTCAGGCTGACTTATCATTCCGCTCTGGACTACCGGCCGTCCTGGTCACCGGACGGGCAGAAGATTGCATTCGCGACCGAACGGGACGGCAACCGAGAAATCTATGTCATGAACGCCGATGGTTCGGGCCAGACCAACCTGACCAACAACTCTGACGAAGATTGGCAGCCTGACTGGTCGCCGGATGGGACGAAGCTTGCCTTTGTGCGGGGTACCAACGGGGGGATGGAGATATGGACCATGCACGCGGACGGCTCGAACCAGACGAGACTAACTCACAATTCGCTATGGGATGAGCAGCCGGCATGGTGCCCTGACGGCACCAAAATAGCCTTTACGCGATCCCTGCGCTCCGATTTCACGAATTTCGATATCTACGTGATGAGCTCGAGCGGTACTGGCGTGCATCAGCTGACGACGCACACCGCCAATGACTACCATGCCGCGTGGTCGCCAGACGGCACACGGATGTGCTTTGAGACCGAGCGTGACGGAAACCGGGAGATCTACGTGATGAACGCCGATGGCACCAGCCGGGTGAACCTTACTAATCATCCCGCGGGTGACTATGTTCCGAATTGGTGGGGGGCCGCGACTCATGAGGTCATAATCCCCGCTGGGCCGAGTGGCATTCCCAATCCAGTAGCCTCGGGTGGGCAAGTGCAATGCAGCGTGGAAGCCGAGGACAGCCTGGGACATACTCTGAGTTATCAGTGGAGCGCCGAGGCCGGTAACTTTGACGATGCTACTAACCAGAATCCCATCTGGACGGCCCCTGAAAATGCTACCGATAGCGTAACTGAATATGAAATCAGCGTGACAGCAACTTGTAGTGAGGGCGAGTCAGCAACGGATTCATATACGCAGCAGGTCAATCCAGCAGCCCATGAAGTGACAATCACCGATGGGCCTTCTGGCGATCCGAATCCAGTAGCCTCGGGCGGAGAAGTGCAGTGTAGTGTAGAAGCCCAGGATAGCCGGGGCCACCAGTTGACCTATGAATGGAGTGCGCAAGGTGATGCCGGCAGTTTTGACGATGATACTAAGCAGAATCCGACCTGGACGGCTCCCGCAAACACTGCTGGCAGCGTGGCCGAGTATAAGATAAGAGTCACTGCGACTTGCAGCGAAGGACACTTGGCCAGTATAGCTTATACGCAACAGGTTAATCCGGTGGGGCACGAAGTAACAGTCACCGCGGGGCCGGCTGGTGACCCTAACCCGGTAGCATCGGGCGGCCAAGTCCAATGCAGCGTGACGGCGGAGGACAGTATGGGGCATGCTTTGAGCTATCAGTGGAGTGCGGAAGGTGATGCGGGCAGCTTTGACGATGCCACTGAGCAGAGTCCCATCTGGACGGCGCCACAGAATACCACCGGCAGCGTAGCCGAGTACGAAATCACGGTAACTATCACTTGTGCCCAGGGGCAGGAGGCTACGGAAAGTTATACCCAGCAGGTGCTTTCGGCCGTTCCACTGCATGAGCGCACCTTCTCATCCGGGCAGAGGATGATAGGGATACCAGTGGAGGTGCCGGGGTCGCCGATGATGGAAGATTTGCTGAATGGAACTGACGCAGTGTGGTGGAATCCGCGGGGACCGGGCTATATCACTCTCGGTGAGCCAACGCCCTATGTGTTGGGGCGGGGCTACTGGGCGCAGTTTAGCCAGGAGACCCAGGTAGAGATCCTCGGCACTGAGGTTACTGGTGAATCTACTTGTGACGTGCAGGATGGCTGGAATATTGTGTGCAGTCCGTATTTGTCGGAGATAGCATTGGATTCGATACTCAATGCTCCAAGTCTGTGGCCCTTTGCCTGGACCGACCAGGGCAATGGTTATGAATTAGTGGCACCGATTACTGACAGCCTGAATGTAATTCACCACGCGCTTCAGCCCTGGTGGGGCTACTGGGTACTGTCGGACGGCGACGGGACTATCACCTGGAGCCAGACCAGTCCCAGCGCCCAGAATGTTGAACTGCTGCAGATGGGCCACGCCGATGCGGCACAGGGCGGCTGGCAGATACAATTGACCGCGCAGGCGGGCGTGGCTGATGAGCAAACCGCACAGGCGCTGAGTATCGCCAATCCGCCGCCGGCCAGCGGCTCGGTAGACCTGTACTTCCCTAACCAGGCTGGGCCGATGGCGACCGATATTCGTTCAACAAGTGCAGAGAAACTTACTTGGGATTTTGAGGTGCGCACCGACTTGGCCGATACTGAAGTCATCGTCGGCTACCCGGACCTCAGCGTTGTGCCCAACGATTACCGGCTGACCCTGACCGACCTGGACGCCGACAAGTCCACCTATATGCGTACTACTGCCGGCTACACTTACAATTCCGGGCTGCAGAGCGGTGTGCGTCACTTCCGTATAACCGCCGCACCCCAATCTGAAGCCAGTCTATTGGTCACTGGTGTTACAACCCAACAGGTCAACGGCCAGCAGGCGGCGATAACTTATACCCTCTCGGCAGCCGCGCAGGTAGATATTCAGGTTCGCAACATCGCCGGGCGGGTTATCCACCAGGTACAAGCCGATACCCTTCGGCCTGCCGGAGGCAACACGGCCCCCTGGAATCTGACCAATGCCAGCGGCAGTCGCGTGCCGGCGGGCAGATACCTGTGCGTCATCACGGCCTGTACTGAAGATGGCCAGCATGCCAGTTGCCTGCGCCCCTTGATCCTGCAACCATAGGACAGAAACCGGAAACAACCGGTAACCTTCACCAATAAGAGGGGCTGTTTCTCCGTTTACCCTTCCCTGGGGCAACACAGGCCGTCTACGGGCTTTCCGGGCGATTGGGGCTATTGCATGCCTCTCACGCTGTCCAGTGTCTACCTGCTCTGACGCCGCCAGGGTTCGTGGAGGAAGTAAGGCCACATTGCAGAAGTAGCCAGAAAGGAGTTGCTGGGGAGGTAGTTGCACAGTCCGAGTATGCACACACAGGAGGTGTAATGTGCGAGATACTGTCTATGGCGCCGATTTTCATTCTGTGGGAAAAGGCGCGCCCTACTCCCCCCGTCATTTTGCCGTCAGCCGAGACAGCCGGGGCCCCCGGTGGGCTGCTTGGCACTCAAACGAGGGGGACCTGGAAGCCATCCGTGTCTACTCGCCTCAAGTCTGCCCGGAGACGGAGATTATCTCGCCGACTGGCTTGTGCTTCGAACCGACGTTAGTGGCTGGGCCCGATGGCGCAATATGGTGTGCCTGGTCACAGCGCCGCGAGGAGCGGTGGGAGATAGTGGCCCGCCGCTACGATGGGGAATGGTCCCCACCAGTCACGGTACCCACCGAGAAGACCTTCGCTTTCCACGTAGCGGGCAGCTGCGACCATCAAGGCCGTCTGTGGTTAGCCTACTGTAGCTGGGACTATGGCGAGGCCCCCAAGGTTAGCGTTCGTACCTTTGCCGACGGCGAGTGGTCGGCGCCGATAGAATTCCCCGGTGTGAAGGGCTTCCAAATGCGCCCCCGGTTAGCCACTGGCGAGGGCTCAGCCTGGATTGCTTTCAATGCTTACCTGGACGGGGCGTTTCGAGTTATTACGGCCTCTTTGTCACGCGAGGAGCACAACCCCGAATTCACGGTAGTACCCGCCCAGCAGCCCAGAGCGTGGGACCTGTTTCCCAGTCTTTGCGTGGACAGCGCTGGTACTCCTTGGGTGGCGTGGACAACCTGTGTGGACGTGGCCCGCGATGGTGTAGTGGGCCGCCAACACACCCTCAACTGCGCCTGGTGGAGTGGGTCAGAGTGGACGCCGCCGGCGGGCAGCGACGGGTTTGCAGTCACCCGCCTGGACTGGGGAATGCTACCAGTGAAGACCTACTGGGGCTATGACGGCTTGCGGCGGCGGCCCATGCTGGCCCGCGATGAGCAGGGCGTATGGGTGTTTTGGGAAAGACACCGCGACGAGCAAACCATGTCTGGTAATGTACACAATGGCCGGTTGTGCGCCAAGTATCACGACGGTCGGGGCTGGTCACAAGGCTATCTGGTCCACGATGGCCATTGCTGCTTTACTGTGGACAGCAATACCTCCCAGCCTGAAGACGTGGTCATGTGGGGATGCAAGACTGGTCCTGGGGAGCCCGGAGTTGATATCGCGCTAATGGAGCAGCCCCGCGGCGACCTGGAGCCACTGGAAGAATATCCAGATGAACTATGGGCAGGATGGAAGCCGGTTGACCTACCCCAGCAGGTAACCGGGCCTTTGCCCACCCACACAATCCGGTGCAGTGGCTGTGAGTACCAACTCCTCTGGACTGATCTACATTGCCATTCTTATTATTCGCCCGATGCCGAGGGCGAGCCCCTTGAACTATTTCTGTACGCTCGGGATCGCGGCGGCCTGGCCGCCTGCTGCATAATAGACAACGACTATTACTCCGACATAGTTATGACCCGCAGCGCCGTGGAATACCTGTACGCGGTGGCCCACTGCTTTAATGACAGCGAATTTGCAGCCTTTTGGGGCTATGAATATACTTATCACCCGCCCGAAGACCCCAAACGCCCCAAGAACCACCGTGCGGTAATATACTATGAGCGCGACCAGCCCCTGGCTCGGCGCAGCCATCCTGACGGCGCTACAGCGGACAAGTTCGTGGCGACCATGGCTGGCAGTGCCTCCTTGTGGCACGCGCACCACGAGGAATGGGATTTGTTCGGCCATGGCCAGGAGGAGTGTGTCGAAGTCTGCGCAGGATGGTACGATTACATGCAGACCACCGATGTCACCCCGCGCCACTTGACAGCCGGCTATCGGTTTGGCTTGACCGGGGCCAGCGACAACCACCGCATCTGCCCGGGTATGGGCGGTGGCGTGACCGGGTTATACGTTCGCGAGCACAGCCGGGAAGGGGTCATCGAGGCCCTGAAAGCCCGTCGCTGCTACGCTACCACCGGGACGCGCCTGCTAATGGACTTCCGGATCAACGGCCACCTTATGGGCAGTTGTCTGGAGAGCCTCGGGGCCCCGCGCCTGCAACTGAATATCAGCAGCCACCGGCAGATTCAACACATCAGTGTGCTGCGCGATGAAGAGGTCATCGCGGAACTGTCGCCTGGTACGCAGACCGTCGAATGGCAGTACGCCGACCGGGAAGCCCACCCAGGCTGGCACTTTTACCGGGTGGAGGCCAAGGAACAGGGGGAAATCAAGCAATACCCGCATAACATTGCCCAGGCGGCCGGCTTCCGCGCCTACACCAGCCCCATTTGGGTGAAAATCCATAAATCGTGCTAAACAGGCCCTGTCATCCGCCATCCCTGAGCCCTTATGGATGATCCAGTCAGTTCCGCGATTAGTTTTCGCTTACATTGACACTGCGGATACTCAGCGGGTTTCTATTCCCTCGGTTTCAGCACTATGTCTTCTACCGGCACCGTCTCGCCGGCCTGCGCGGTGAAGGTAGTACCACCGTAAGTGCCCGCGGCGGTCTGGACGTGGGCAGAGATGCGGTACTCAATACCGCCTATGAGACCCTTGAGGCCCCACTTGCCGTCGTCGTCGGTATAGGTCTCCGTCGTGAAGCCCGCCGCATGCAGTCGCAGACGCAACTCTTCTGGCATCCAACGACTCCCAAACCAGCCCGAGACGTCCACGTAGACATCCGATACGGGTTGGCCCTGCTCATCCAGTACCTGGCCGCTGGCACTGCCCACAGGGCGCAATATAAGGCCGGGCCGGAAGCCCCAGTCTGGATCAGTCTCGGTAGCGGCGAACAGCGGCTTAGTGGGGTGCACGGCCACGATGGTGACCTTACCTTGCATTGGTAAGCCGGTAAGCTGGAAGTATCCGCGCTCATCGGCGTAAACTGGCTCTCCGAACTCGCGGTATTGCTGCTCGCCGACGCCAAAGACGATAGCGCCCTCAACCGGCTGCTGCTCCTCATCCCCCACCCAGCCGCGCACGCTGCGCCCCTCTAAATTGACCGTTAGGGTCGGCAGTTCCCGCTCCTCCCCTGGGTCCAGGGTAATCTCCCGCACCTCTTGCCACGTATCCTCGGTGACCAGCGGCTCAATTGCCTCCCCCGGACGTACCATCAGCGCCACTCCCGGCGGCAGCGGACCGACGCGCAGCCGACCCTGATCATCAGTGGCGGCCCGCATCGGCAGGCTTATCATCATGATGTGCCCGCCGTCGCGCGTTACGCTCACCGATACACGCACGGCGACGTCAGGCACGGTCTTACCTTCCGCGTCCACTATCTCACCCAGTAGATAGGCCCCTTGCGCCAAACGAATCTGCACCGCCTCTTCGGCGTCTGAGGCCGTAGCCAACCCCACCAACCCCCGGTCCACATCACGCCCGAGCAGGTGCAACCCGGGAACAGAGAAAGGTGGTCCCGGGGGCGGGGGGCCCTTTTCTAACTCGAACCGGCCTTCGGCATCAGTGCTGACTTTCAAAGGGCCACCCATTGGCGGCCCCCAATAGCCACCCATAACGGCAATCTGTACGCCCGCTGCCGGCTGACCATCAGGCAACAGCACTTGCCCGCGCAGCATCTCCGGCTGGCGTTCGCGCAGGGCGAAGTCTACGCCCGTCACCGTCTCGCCCGCTACGACCTCTACCTCCCGCTGCCTCTCCCCAACCGGTTCCATTACTGGACTTCCGCCGCCCAAACAATAGACTTTTGTCTTGCCAGTAGGGAGGCGCATACTGTAAACGCCGGTCTCATCAGTGATCACGGGCCCGAACAGGTTTTGCGCTCCCATGCGTACGCCAGAAATGGCGCGGCCGGTCTCGGCTTCTGTGACTATGCCCTGGACCAGGCCTCCGGGACTCAATTCTATGTCCGCGCCCATGATGTGCTCTCCCATATTTACTTTGATCCGCTCAAGTGGCTTCGCTGTAAGTCCCTCGGGCGGCTCTACCCGGACGTAGTATAGTCCATAATCAAGTTGTTTGAGGTGGTAAGTGCCATCTTCAGCCGAAGCCGCCTCGGCACCGCTACCATAGGGACCTTGTCTGAAGCAGTGCACTTTCACGTCCGCCACGGGCTGGCCGTTGTGGGTTATCTGCCCGGAGATAGTACTCTCGGGCATCACAACGAACCGAAGTCCGCGCTTGGTTATGGGCTGTCGGTAGGACGTCAGGCGAGCCCAGCCCTCGGCCGCTACCGTAAGGCCGACCTGAGTCTCAGCCGGCAGGCCAGCGATTTCAAAGCGTCCTTCTTCGTCCGTAGTATCACTGAGAAAACTCTCTTCCCGAAGGTGCAGGGAACGGGGCAAGTTGCTGCTCTCATCGGGGCGCATCAGCGTGCGTACTGAGACCTCGGCCGCCACAACTGCGTTGCCCTCGCTGCCAAGTACGGTGCCAGTGCAGGTTGCCGGGCTATCGTCCAGCCTCAAGGTCACCTCCTCGCCGTCGCCGCCACTGGCCCAATCAAGAGCCAGCGGTTCCTTCGCCGCCACTACGCTAACAGAGCGGACAACATCCCAGACGTTAAGAGTGAAGGAGAAGCTACCAGTGGCATCAGAGACGACTTCAGCAGTTTCCGACTCCCGCTCAGGCGTGTAGTAGAACGCGAGGACGCGGCAATGCGCCACCGGCTGGTCATCAGGCCCCAGCACCTGGCCGCTGATGGTAATCTGCTCGGCATTAGCCGGCCAAGGCAGACAGACAAATAAGAGAAACATCATCACAACTTGCGCGTACCGCTGAATCATCACACTCACTCCTATTCAGATGGGTTGTGCTAAAGCACCCGATATAAGATGACCACTGTCCCCGCCGGACAATTACTTCGCCAGTACTCTCACCTTAATCGGCACCGTTATTACACCGTTTTCCGGGTCGTTGGTCTCAATGACCAATGTTGTTTCGTAGGTGCCCACTTTGCCCTTGGGGCCAAAGGTAACCTCAATTACATAGTGGCTCTGCCGCTCCCGCTCATCTGACTGCCGTTCGCCCAGAACAGCCGTAACTGAGGGCAACTCACAAGTTGCCGCCGTTATGCTAAAGGTCAAGTTGCCGCTGACCAGCACCGTCCTGGTGGTCTGCTCACTGACCTGCTGCCAGGCCCCGAGTTGCTCGGGGCGCACCGTTTGGAGCGCAGGGGTGAAAATCTTTGCCGCCTGCTCGAATTGGTCGGTTTTGGTCAGGACGTCAGCCAACTGCCGCTTGGCCGCGACCAACTTCTCCGGCGGGACATCGCGCTGCTCGGCTTGCTGGAACCAATACTGGCCCCGCTCTATCGCTTTCTCTGGCTCACCTACATAGTCGTAGGCCCAGAGCAGTGCGGGCAGCGCCCGTTCCAAATAGGCCTCTGAACCCGGCCTGGCCAGCGCCTCTTCGGCCCACGGTATGAGTTCCTCGCGAACTACATCAGGATCGCCCAACTGCCTGCAGGCCAGCATTATCTCGTAGCAGCGAGTTGTGGCGCGTGATGACGGCTCCTCTCGCTGCACTGCTTCTTTCAACGCCCAGATCGCAGTGTGCTGCCCTGTGCGCTGCTTCCATAGCTCATAGCCTATAGTGGCGAAGAGGATGCCCGACACTGCCTCCTGGCCGAGCTCCGATACGGAGGAGAGTAGCGTCTTCGTGCCCGCCACCCGTCCCAGCCCCTCCAAGTAGATGGCCATTATCAGGCGGACCTTCGGGGGCAAGTCAATATAGGTGTTGATATCAGCCCCCAAGTTCTCATAGACGACCGCACACATCGGCTGGTGGGCCTCGTCCGCCAGTGACTTGGGCGATACGCTGCTGAGCAGCCTGATGAGCATGTCGGTGCCAATGTCGTGCTCGGCGACCCACTCGCGGAGACTCTCTTCGTCAAGTTGGCCCTGTTCTCTTAGCTGTGCCCACCAGTGCACCATACCGATGGCATAGGCGTCAATCGGGCCAGGCACACCTGCCAGAGCATCCCACCCCTCCAATAGAGGTATGGTAGATAACTGCTCCACCACCTCCGGAGGCAACTGGGTGCGGTCAAAGTCGGCAGAGTAGTCGGCAGCCCCCGCCGGTAGGCCGCCCAGTAGTACAATCAAGCCTAAATACCACCTTTTGTTGGTCATTAGAAGTCCTCCAGAGGATTTGTACCTTCGCCGGTCTTGACCCATTGGATAAACTGGTTGGCGCGCAGCAGGTGCATATCTTTCGCCTTGAAGCAGCGAGCAATGTCGGCTATCCCCGCAGCGGCACTGTCACCGACGCCCACTACTTCATACTGAGCAGCCTTTAAGGCCCGGTCAAACCGCCCAGCGTACAGATTGGCGGTAACCAGCTTAGGGAACCGCCCGCCTGTTTGCAACAGTAGCTGGTTCAACTGTTCGTCGCTGAACTCGGGCATCGGGATATCGGCGAGGGGGTTGTCCCCCTGCCCGGTCTTCAGATACTGGAGAAACGCCCCCACCTGGGAGCTACTGCCGCTGAGGGCCAGGGCCTTCAAGAGCAGCTTCAGGCTTTTATTAACCTGGCTCTCATCAAACGCGCCCAGCCGAAAGGCTAACATCGCGGCTTGTTGGGCCTCCTCGGCTTGCCCCAGAAGAGTGTGCATCTCCACTCGCCGCTGCCAATACCACAACTCCTGGATGTCAATATCGGGCCGCAACAAGGGCAGATCCTGCAGGAACTTGGCTGCTTCTTCAAGCTGACCAGCACGCTTACAGAGATCTACAATGGGGCCAACATAGTTGGCCAGGCTCATGTACCAACCCGGGTTGTGGAAGACCGGACCCCCCTTTCTCAGTCGCTGGACGGCGGCCTGGGCAGCCTGCAGCGCTTGTTCCGAAGAGGGATTGGCCTGCACCAGGTAGCGAACGTGGAACAGATCTACGGCCCCTCCCCAGGCGGTAATGGGCGACGGGAACGCAGCGAGAAACGTGCTGGTCGCCCCGACCGCCTCATCATATCGGTGTTGCTTCTCTCCCACTTGAATTGCGACCGTCACGGCGGCTTGGGCATAGATTTCCTCAATCCGTGGATCACCCGCCATCTGGGCATTAGGAGGATACTTGTTTAGCAGAGCTTGGCTCGCCTCGATCCTCTTTGGCGACATCGACTCCTCCCCCGTCAGTGTGGCGGCCAGGTCTTCCCATTCGTCACCCACAGCCGCACTACTTAGCAACAGCAAGCATAACAATATCACAACTTTTCGCATCATTGACTCACTCCTTTGTTTTTGTGGCCTTACTCCCTGACCAAAACAAAAAACTCAGGCCCCCACGCGCTGCTGTCGCGCGGATGCCCGAGCCTAATAGTAGCCTAACCGAATTCCGTTGATTCACTTGCAGTGCCCCCATCCACACAGTCTTTGGCCTCATGAAGCACCAATCACATTAGGGCTAAACATCTGTTTTCTGCGAAAAGTTCTGTGGCAAATCCTCCGATGAAAAATATGTACTGACGGTATTGTTATAATGATACTCCTGTTCTCTACTTCTGTCCAGCGTTCGTCAGCAACTTCGCACGGATTTTCTGTGGACAGTCAACGGGCTGCCCCTTGAACGCGTCGCGGGCGCTTGCCAAGCTGTGCCTGTTGGCTGGTCAAGCGCTCTCAGAGTTGCTCAATTGCCCGCCGGTAGGCTCTGGGAAGGCTGGGGATTATTGTTTCTTGGGCTTACGTCGCCGCCATAACAAGGAATTGATGACAGATTCGAAGAATGTGTCAGTCGAGCACAGGCAAATGGGGAATCCCGGATGAAGTAGACACCCCGGGCGAGGGCGTCAGAGAGGTAGTTGGCGATGCACCGTGGGCAACATAAAATCAGCCTGGGGCGACTTTTTTGCGCAGCCCTGGGAATTGTGGGGATAGTGATCGCGTTCAGCCCTCGGCAAGGAAGAAGTGTGATGACTATGCCACAGGCTTTCTCTGCCCAGGATGGGTCAACGCCCCTAAATGTGGGCACGGGCCGCCAACTCTTCCTGGACTACCAACTGGTTGACACCCAGCAGAGTGAGAACGTCACTCGCGTTGTTAACCCGCCCAGGGAGATTAGACGGGTAGTTAAGGGCGACCGACCGTGGGAAGCCCTGGGAATCGGGGGATATAGCACCGTCCTTGACGAAGGGACGGTGTACAAGCTCTACTACCTGAGCATGGACTTGGACGGGTCGCTGCATTGCTGTCTTGCTACTTCCCACGATGGTATCAATTGGGAGAAACCCGATCTGGGGCTGGTGGACTACCCGCCGTCTAAGCACAACACGTACAGCAACATCCTGCCAATTTCTGCAGCGGAGGGAACAGTGTTCATCGATCCGCGGCCGACGGCAGAGAAGCGTTACAAGTTTGTGCATAATCGTGAGTGGCCCGACCCAGATGACGGCGGGGTTTATGTCGCCTGGTCGGCCGATGGCCTGCGCTGGCAGATTCCCAAGCAACGCGTTTTCCCCTTTACTCCGGATAGTCAGAATGTGGCCTTCTGGGACGACGAGATTCAGAAGTACGTGGTCTACATGCGGGGGTGGAATCCGGGGCGTGTCGTTGTGCGGGCCGAGATGGCGGATATTGAGGCCCTCTGGGCATACGACGAATCGGTCCAGCCTTTCCACATATGGGGGGAGGACAAGATCCCGGTGCCCAGCAAGGAGCTTCCCACGGTCTTGGCCAGGGATGACCAAGACCCAGAGAACCTCCACATATACACCAATGCGGTGGTCAAATATCCCTTTGCGCCCAGCGTGTACCTGGCCTTTCCAGGTGTCTACTTCCACTACACCGGCGACGAGTGGCAGTCTCGTACCGTCAATTCCAGCGACGGCCCCTTCGAATGCCAGATTGCTGTGAGTCGCGACGGCATTCAATGGGAGCGCGTCCGGCAGCCCTATATCGCCCCCGACTTCTACGAAGGACTCGACCTGCGCATGATCTGCACGGCGGTCGGCATGGTGCGTCGCGGCCCCATTCTGTACCAGTACTTTTGCGGGCTGGCCCGAAGCCACGGGCAGCACCACGTTTGGCCAGAAGACCCCCAAAATGCACAGGAGTGGGCCGACAAGGACCTGGGGGGCATATACCTGGCGGTACAGCGCCTGGACGGCTTCCTGTCCATGGATGCGGCCTACACGGGCGGCGTTCTGGTTACCAAGCCCGTCGTCTTCCGAGGCAATCGCCTGCTGCTGAATATCAACACGGCCGCCAGTGGGTGGGCGAAGGTCGCTATCCTGGACGAGGATTCCCAGCCTATCCCCACCTTCACCACCGACGAGTGTGTGGCCATCAACGGCAATTACATTGATTACGAAGTAGCCTGGAAGAGCGGCAGCAATGTCAGCGCCTTAGCCGGCAAACCGGTGCGGTTGCAGACCACAATGCGCAACACAAAGCTGTACGCCTTTCAGTTCACGGAGACTCCAGCGCCCTCACGCGGCGCAAGCAGGTCTGATTCAGCGGGGCATACTAATATGCGAGAGCGGCCTGGGATGAAAGTTTATGTGTTTGTGCCCTAATCTCCAGGCGGCCCCTACGGTCGCCAGCGGATTAGGATCGGTCCCTTGTTGTAGTTGAGATAGGTGGTCAGGATGAAGCCATCGTCCAGCAGGATGGAATATTGGTGGCCGCATACAGTCTTGTAGATGTCCTGCTCATCAAAGAATTGAAACTCATCAAGGATGTAACTGTGGTCCAGATTCCAGGTCAACCCATTGTCATGGCTGATAAGGGCCTCACAGCCCTTACGGTGGCTGGCCAATTCGCCTCCCCGGATGTCGTGACGCACCACCATAGTCATAACGATGTCGCCGTTGGGCAGCGTCAACAGGGTTGCGTGCATGCGTCCGGCGTCATACAGCACCTTGACCGGCGACCAGGTTTTCCCATCATCCTTGGAGATTGATACACCTGTGCCCATGAGGTTGTCATTGTGCGGCCCGTGGAAATATCGGGGCGGCATATCGGTGCGCAAAGCCGCGATGAGCCAGCCATTCTGAGCCCGGGTCAGCGACCCTTCGCAGGTGCCGCGCGTATAGGTCTTCCCGTTGTGTGTCTCCTGCCACCACCAGGCCTCCGGCTTGACTTCGTCAGTCCAGGTCCGGCCGCCGTCATATGACCAGCGCAAAAACCCATTCATCGGCGTGATTGGGACATTCTCTCCATAATTGTACCCAATCTCGGCCATCCGCGTCACTATCCCCTGCGCATCCCGCTCGACCAACGGCTTGCCTTCAAGATACCAGGGACCCCCGTTGCTGGGCCGCAGGAACGGTATGCGCTCGGGCCAGGTGCGTCCGTAGTCGCTGCTGAAGTAGCGGATCTGAGTTTCTTCCACCGCAAATGTAAGGTTACCCCCGCCCAGATAAGTCAGCATCTGAGGCCGATTGGTGATGTCAGAGATCGGCTCAGGGTCAGTCCAAGTCTCGCCCCGGTCGCGGCTGAAGGCGATAACCGTTATCTCTTTTCCCTCCTCGGTCTTCCCCTGAGTGCCCATACAGACGATATCCCCATTGTCCATCTGGGCCAGGCCGAAGCCACCACCACCCTTCAGCATTTGCTTCTGAGCAGCCTTCACTATCCAGCCCCCCTTCCCATCCCCCTGCTTGATCTGATGTTCTTGCCAACCTTGGCCCTCTGCAGGCTGAGCACACCCACTCCACATCGTCCACGAAGAAACCATTACTAAGAGCACCAACGTCCACACCGGCAAACCTGACATTTCAGACATCTTACTCACCTCTCCTGTTCGAAATTTTTGACCTACATCTGCATTTTGCCCTCACGAGCGCGGTGAATTTGCGCAACGCACCAGCCCCACGGGTGAAGGCAGCCCCCCCGATGAAGTTAGTGGATCTTTCTGAGGCCCTCGCCTTTGGACCACATAAATACCTGCTCGGCCGGAGCGCCGGGGCTAGCACCCGCCGAATAAAAGCCAACTGTTATCAAATCGTAGGCGCCGTCCGATTTCTTGACGATATCATTTGCTATAGCCTTTGCCTCGCCGAGATTTGAAGTACTGACCGCAACTTGTAGCGCCTGGATCGGTTTCCCCCCCGGGGGATACGATGTATGTTCCTTTCTACTCAGTTCCTGGTAGTCGGGGACCGACCCAGTGCAAGCTGACAACAGCAGCATAACCAGTACAAGCGACAGCAGAGAAAACTTGCGCATTTTGCAACCTCCTTATCAAGCGTTTGCGTTAGCAATAATACTACCATGGGCTGATGTGCCCAAAGCACACCAGAAAAGAAAAAAAGGAGGCGAGGGCCCGGGGTTTAACCTTCAATCTTGCAATAAGCATTGGCTACCTCGCCTCCGTGTCCGGCAGGTCTTTGCGCTTACCGCTACGGACCTAAGTCGTACCAGTCGTGGTGGTGGGCATGGCCCCAGAGGATGGCACAAGCCTTTATCTCGGGGTCATTCATGTCCGCTCCCGCGCTCCAGGCGTGGCCGGGGTCGTCCATGGCGTGCGAGCTATGCCACTTGGCATGACCGTCAATATAGCCCACGTGGCCGCCGTCGTTGTGGCGCTTGGCATTATGATAGTTGGTCCAGGTGGGCTGGCAGAACGGGCAAATCACTATAGAATCGGCCCGATAGCTCATGAACACGTTGCACACCTCAAATAGCCACGCCGTCTGGGCGGGGGTTTTGTACTCATCGAATTTGTAGGTGGCTCCTGTGCCCTCAGGGAAGTACCGAGACCTGTAGTCGTAGTACTGGCGCATATAATGAACCGTACACAGGTCGGTGCTTGCGCTCGGACACTGGTACAGCTGCTCAGACGTCCCATACGGTTTGAGCGCCCCGTAAATAGTACAGGCCAGACTATTGCCCCAGTCGCACTCCTCCCCCGGGTTCAGCGGGTTGTGGTGGACCGGCAGGTGGCCATCCCAGTCGCTGCCGTACATCAGCCCGGCCAGAGTGACTTGCTTGATGTTGCTCAAGCAGGCGGTCTGCCGGGCTTTCTCCCGCGCCCTCGCGAACACGGGGAACAGAATTGCCGCCAGGATTGCGATAATCGCAATCACGACCAGCAATTCTATCAAAGTGAAGCCTTCTCGCTTGCTCACTAACATTGTCTGTATCCTCCTTAGTTTGTTTCTTTGGATTCCATACTCTCTACAACGGACCTTTCAGCTTCGAGATAGCCCGGAGCTATCCCTTTCGGTCAGGAGCTTACTGGGCTGCAGACCAACCGTTCAAGTTCTAACCACCTCCTCATAACCGTATTTAGAGTACAGCGCTTTGCTGCTCTTAGCACTTTTCTCCGCCACTCGCCGTTGCGCCCGGTACAGGATGGTCCACCGCTTCGGTAGTGGTCACCGCTTGACGCCATCCACTCATGACATGCTCGCGCGCGGTGGCTTCGGCAATATCAGCATCGCCGCTGGCTATTGCGTCCACAACTTTGAAATGAGAATAGTGGTGTTCAGCCAGAAGATATCGCCGCTCTCCCAAATGAGGGACTACTATTGCCTGCAGAACCATAGGAGAACACGCCCGGCACGCAACTACCAATGCCCGGACACCGGTGCACTCCACCAACTGGCGGTGAAACTGCTCTTCTGCGTCCGCGGCTTTGACCCAGAAGCTATCATTCTCTATATTAGCCTCAGATCCAGAAAGCTGTCCCAGTTCCCGCTCCACAAGTTCCTCCACTTCTTCTGCTTTCGGTGCCAGAATCATCGCAGAGGCTTGACTGCTCCCAATGGCCAACCACCGCGCAGCCAGGCCCTCCAAGGTGGCCCGGAGCTCAATTAGACGCTCTAACTGTCGTGGTGAATAACGGGGGACGCGGGTGCCGCTCGAGTCCTGCTCCAAAACTCCCTGAGTTGCCAGGATGCTAAACGCATCCCGTACCGGCGTTAGGCTCACATCCAACTCCTTTGCTACCGGCCGCAGACTTAACTGCTCGCCAGGCGACCACCGGCCCAGTATCAAGTTGTGTTCGACGAAGGTAAGGACCCTGGTTACCATTGATGATTGCGGCATGATTCTGCTAAGCTCACTCCTCCTGTAACTAATCTACAATTTTAGGGTAGGCGCTATTAGAATGAGATGACGATGTTATTACACTATTATAACACACCCGCTCAACTTTGTCAACCCCAGTTTTCTCTCTCCGCTAAGACCTTCCCAAATACTTCCCAGAACCACCCCCCGGCGCCGAAGCTATGGCGCACAGGCAACGGCTGCCGGCAGTTTGCGCAGCAGATGGTCGGTGGGGATCAACTCTCCGTAGACCATGCCAAAGAAACTGCTTTGATTGCCGTGTTCGCCTTGTATATTTTACCTCATAGAATATCCCATTGACTCCAAATCCGTCCGCTGATATAGTGTATCAGTACCTTTCGCAACAGTCTCATTAAGGGGGGCCGTCCAATGAAGCGACGGAGCGCATTTATCTACACTTGGCTCATAAGGGCTTGCGCGATCGGGTTACTATCAGTAGCAATTATCCCGCCCGCCACTGCTCGCGAGCCGGAGGCATTTTCCCCACCGGGACCCAATGTGGCTCTGGGTAAGCCATATGTGCTGGACCCTGGACCGAACTATGGCGGCTGCGCTGACCCCGGCGACAGCGAGCAGTTGACGGATGGAGAGTACGCGAGCCGGCCCGGCCACAGTCTTTGGGGCCAGCCCGGCTGTGTCGGTTGGGCCCACCACCAGTTAGTCACCGCCACTATTGACCTGGGCGAGATTGTACCGATTGCCGGCCTATCCTTTAGCACCGCCGGGGGAGCAGCGGGCGTGGGCTGGCCCTGGGCGATTGTGGTATTGGTCAGTGATGATGGCCAGGATTTCCACTGTGTCGGCGAGCTTCGCTCGCTATCTGCCGGGTTCGGGGTGCCGGCGCCCGCGGGTTATCAGGAACACCGCTTCACTACCGACGAGTTGAGCACCCACGGGCGCTTCGTACGTTTGGGTATTGTGGCCGGCACCTGCCACGATATTATCCGCTACATATTCTGCGACGACATCGAGGTCTATCAGGGGCTCAACGAGATGCTGGACGTGCCCCTGGACGGCCCCATCGTCACTGATCTTAGGGCTTTCGTGTCCCAATACATCCGCATCGCATTCGATATTGCTGAGACTCGAGCGGTGATAGCAACGGCGGATATTGAGGACGATTTGCGCCAACGGCTCAATAATGAAATCGCGGTCATTGAAGAGGCCAATCAAGCTTTCGCCTACGACGTTCGGGCCAATGATCGCCCGGTATATCCGATCACTGACCATCACGCTCAGTTGTTTAGCGTCATCGCCCAACTGCGCCGAGCAGAAG
>JALGUR010000001.1 GCA_029820565.1 Candidatus Zipacnadia bacterium | reverse complement strand
CTGCAGTTAGCCCACAAATCATTTCGTGAATGGCGAGCAATATCCCTTCTTGCGCTGTTAGCACTTGTGTCACACTTGTGGCTTATCTCTTCTTAAAGCAGCCGCCCCGAATAACCGATAATCGCACTAACGAGATATTAGGACCTAACTTGGGACAATCAGGGAGTGGAATTATGCCGAAACAGCCTTCTATTGTCGGTGGTAATGGCGGCGGATTAGGTCTTCGGGCCTGGGAGTATAGCCAGCTGGAGATGGACCGCATTCCCCCTTCCCGCCTGTGGAGTATGAAGTTGCTCAATGATGTGGTGGAACACAAAGACGGCTATACTCTAGGCCACTGCCAGCGCGTGCGGGATTATGCGCAAATTCTGGGCCGGGCCGTGGGCCTCGAGGAGCGGCGACTGCAAAACCTACTCGTAGCGGCGGCCTTTCATGACATCGGCAAGGTGGGGGTGTTGGCGCGGACCCTGAACAAACGTGGCCCTCTGGACCATCTCGAATGGCAGATAATCTATACTCACCCTGCTCTGGGCCAGGAACTGTGGGACGGCAGTATCTCGGCCCTCCATCAGGTGGCAGTCATCATCCTCCAGCACCACGAGCACTGGGACGGGCAGGGCTATCCGCAGCAGTTGAGCGGCACCGACATTTGCCTGGAGGCCCGCATTCTTCAGGTGGTAGATGCCTATGATGCGATGCGCAGCGACCGCCCCTACCGCCCCGCGCTCACTGAGGCTCAGGCCGTGCAAGAATTGCGGGAGGGCACCGGCAGCCAATTCGACCCCGAGGCGGCCTCGCTTTTCATTGAACTCATCGAGCCAAGGAAGGCAAAGGCGGCATGACTCGCACCAAGTACCTGCTGGTTGTTGCGGCGCTAATCATTGCTGCAGTCTCGGTGGTCATGCTAACCTTTTCGCTGGCGGACCGAACGGTAGTTGCTAACAATGTGCTGGGCATAAGCAGCCTATTCTTCCTCGCCGTGTTGATGGCATATTGGAGTTTCCAGTATCATTCAGTGCCAATATTGGGCGGCTTGGTGTTGTATTGTATTAACCTGATAGCGCCGGTGCCGGTGAATACTCAGCGAGCAGTGTATGTAATCGCGTTGGGATTGTTTGTGTGGGGGTTGATTCGAGATGGGTGGAGAGATGCACGGTTATCATCAGAGACTCAAAGCGCCGAACCACAATATCGTATGGTCTTCGAGAACTCGGCGGTAGGAATAACGGTGGCTGACACCAATGAACACCTGATATCGTGGAACAGATACACTGAACAACTCCTGGATATGACTGCCGATGATCTGCTTATGAGGCCAGTCCGCTCGCTTTATCCTCCTGAGGAGTGGGCCAAGATACGGCTCTACAACGTCCGCCGGCGAGGAATGCAGCATCATCTGGAGACCAGGATGGTCAAGGGAAACGGGGAACTGATTGACGTAGATATATCATTAAGCATTTTGAGGGACGCCGACGGAACCATACAGGGCTCAATTGGCATAATCAGAGACATCACCGACCGCAAGCAGGCCGAGGCAAGGCTGGCTGAGTCCGAAGAGAAATACCGCGTGCTGATTGAAAGCTCGGTTCAGCCGGTTGCCGTCGTCCAGGTTGGTAAGATTCAATATGTTAATCCCGCGTTTGCTACAAGTCTGAGATACGATGACACAAATGAACTCATCGGATGCAAATTCCTTGACCTCGTCGTACCCGAAGACCGTGCCCAGCAGTGGTGGCTCTCAGGTTGCATTGACCCTGACGGGATTAGCCGTCGCACCCTCCGGCTCCTTACCAAAACAGGCCAGATGCGCTGGTATGAGGTCCAGGCGACTGACATCCGCTACAAGAATCATGCCGCTCTGCTCATCGCCGGCCAAGATATCACCAAGACGAAGACGTTGCTGGAGGAGATTAGCCAGCAACTCCTGCGCGATGCGCTCACTGGCGTCTACAACCGCCGCTACTTCAACGAAACTATCATGCAGGAAATAAAGCGGGCCGACCGCTACGGACATCATACGAGCTTCATAATGGGTGACGTGGATCACCTGAAGATAATCAATGACACTTACGGGCACCTGGTGGGCGATCAGGTATTACAGGGAGTGGCGCAGGCGCTCGAGTCGTCAGTACGCGCGGCCGATATGGTCGTGCGCTATGGTGGCGATGAATTCCTGGTGGTATTGCCCCAGACAGGCGAAGACCAGGCCCAAGCAGTGGTCAGCCGTATTCAGGACAACTTCGCCGATTGGCTGGCCGAACAAGTACAGATGGGTTCGTTGGACTGTGACGTGCCGGCCCAGGTGGGCTTTAGTATGGGCATCGCCTCTTGTCCGCCGGGCGACGAAGTAGCCGTTGAAGAGGTGCTCAACCGCGCTGATGAAGAGATGTACCGGGTCAAGCAGGCCAAGTGTGCTGGCCAGCCTGCTGTGGCCGGACCTACTGAAGCAGAAAGGTAATTGAGATGCGACTGCGACGCATTGCTTACTGTTTCATTGCCCTGGCTGGGCTTGCCGTAAACCTGGTGAGTCTTATTGTAGCTGGCGCGTTTACTCCCTCTGGTATTCTTCACTATATATCTGAATTTTCCCCTTTCGTGTTAGCTGTGCGCTTAACTATCGTCATCCTGTTTGCCCTCGTCGGCTATTTGCTGCTGCGCTACGACCATCTGCTCACCACCCGCAAGCAGGCTGAGGAGAGGCTGCGCGAGAGCGAAGAACGATTTCGTTCATTAACCAATGATGTGCTGGACAGCTCAGCCGTTGGTATCTTTATTCTTGACGCTGACTTCAAAGTAGCCTGGATAAACCGTGCCTTGGAGCGCTACTTCGGCCTAAGCCGGCAGCACATTATCGGCAAAGACAAACGGACACTCATCCGTGAAAACATCAAGGGCATCTTTGAGGATGGAGAAGGCTTTGCCGAAAAAGTGTTTTCCACGTATGACAATAACACCTATATTGAAAACTTTGAGTGTCATGTCCTTGCTAGTCAGGGTCGCGAAGAACGTTGGCTGGAGCACTGGAGCCAGCCCATCCGCTCCGGGCTGTACGCGGGAGGTCGGATTGAACACTATACCGACATCACCGCCCGCAAGCGGATGGAGGAGGCGCTGGCCGAATCGGAGGAAAAGTATCGCACCCTGGCCGAGGCCGCTACGGAGGGAATAACTATTATCGGTGTCCCGGACGGAGAAATAAAGTACGCCAATCCCGCCTGTACCCAGTCAGTCGGGTATGAGGACAGCGAGGAGATGCTGGGCCGCAATCCCCTGGACTTCATAGCTCCCGAAGATAGAGAGCAGGTGGGGAAGGGGCTGAGGGAGCTGGCCCGCGGCGGCCTTGAAAAGTTTGAGCAAACCGTACGCACGCTGACTAAGGATGGGCAGACCAAGTCGCACGAGCTACGAGCTGTCCGGATTCAGTATCAAGGTGAGCCGGCCGTTTTGGTGACGGGCCGCGATGTTACCGAGATCCGGCGGCTGTGGGAAGAGCTTAACCGGCAACTGCTGCACGACTCACTGACCGGTGTCTACAACCGCCGCTACTTCAACGAGACGATTATTCAAGAGATAAAGCGTGCTGATCGCTATGAACATCATACCAGCTTCGTAATGGGTGACATGGATGGCTTGAAAGCGGTCAATGACAACTTTGGTCACCTGGTGGGCGACCAGATACTCCAGGGAATAGCCGGTGTGTTGGAGAGGTCGGTGCGCGCGGCTGATATGGTCATCCGCTACGGTGGGGATGAATTTCTGGTGGTAATGCCTGAGACCCCTGAGGATCAAGCCCAAGCGGCCGCCAGTCGCATTGAGCAGAACTTGGCCGACTGGTTGACCGAGCAAGTCAAGATAGGTGCGCTTCAGCCCGATGTACTGGCACAGGTGGGCTTTAGTATGGGCGTCGCCTCGTACCAACCTGGCGAAGAACGAGCCGTTGAAGAGGTGATAGCCCGCGCCGATGAGGCGATGTACCGGGCCAAGCAGGTCAAGGGCCGCCCCCTTGCCTCCGCTTAGCGGCACGACGCACGTCCTGGTCACGGGCAGCCTCCTGTAAGCCCTTAGCCGGTGATGAAGGAATTCACTACGCGGTGCCAGAAGTCTACCCCAACTCGGCAAAGTGCCCCATCAAGAGGTAGACAATATGAATGTTATATTGGTAGTCTCCGATACTATGCGCCGCGACCATCTGGGCGCCTACGGCAATGACTGGATTCACACGCCCCACCTGGACCAGTTGGCCCAGCAGTCCTATGTCTTCGAGAACGCTTACACGGCTTCCTTTCCCACGGTGGAGAATCGGTGTGACATAATGACGGGCCGTTACACCTTCATTGAATTTGGTTGGGGGCCGTTGCCGACTGATTATACCGTAATGGCCGAGGTACTCAATGAAGCAGACTATACCACTATGCTCATTGCCGATACACCTCATCCGTTTCGCTACGGATACCACTTTCAGCGCGGCTTCGGGGGCTATAGTCTGATTCGCGGCCAGGAGAACGACCTGTGGCGCACCGCCCCGGCCGATCCCCCTCTACCTTGCTCCCCGGACAAACTGCGCGAGCCCTATGCCACGGTGAAACAGTACTTGCGCAACGTGGCGGTCCGGCGCCGCGAAGAGGACTACTTTGTCGCCCAGACGATGCGTCAGGCCGCCGCCTGGTTGGAGGAGAATCACAATCAGGATTTTTTCCTGTATGTTGACACCTTTGACCCTCACGAGCCCTGGGACCCGCCGCAGTGGTATGTAGATTTGTATGATCCGGGCTACGAAGGCGAGGAGGTTATCTATCCCCGGTACTACTTCACCGACTACCTGACTGACCGTGAGTTGCAGCACTGCCGCGCCCTGTACGCCGGTGAGGTCAGCCTGGTGGACACGTGGGTAGGATACCTGTTAGAGAGAGTTGAAACGTTAGGCCTGGCGGAGAACACCGCCATTATCTTTACCGCCGACCACGGCTACTTGCACGGCGAACACGGCATTATCGGTAAGGCCATCCGAAGTGAGGATTGGCATGGGTGGTGTCCGCTGTGGGAGGAAATAGCCCATATTCCTCTTATGATTCGCGTACCCGGACAGACTCAAGGAGAGAGAATTGCGGCTCTGGTGCAGCCTCCCGACATTATGCCCACAATTATAGACTTGATGGATGCCGAGAACCCAGGAACTATGCACGGCACCGGCCTCAGAAGCATTATGCAGGGCGATATACAGCAAATCCGGCCCATCGCTATTACCAGCCCCTCCTTAGCTCACGACCCCAACGCGGGCATCCCTACCACTATCAGCGACGGGGAATGGAGCCTGATTTACAGCGGATCCCCGGATGCCCCTCGGGTCTCGCACCACACCAAGGCAGTGGATAACATCAGCCTCTCCCTGCGGGCGTTAGAAGAGATGGCAGAGGAACCGATACTTTACCATTTGCCTTCTGACCCCGGGCAGCAGAAGAACGTAATTGACGAAAACCAGGCCGTGGCCGAGCGGCTACACCGGGCTTGCGTGGAGTTGTTGGAGCAGGTGGGGATGGAGGAAGCATATTTGCGCCACCGGCGGCACTTATAACACAATGTGGTTCCTAAACTATTGACAAGTACGCCAATTTCCATTTACATTGTACCTAATAATACGGTGGTAAGTCAGGCCAGGAGGACAAGTCCAATGAGAAATACCATGCAGTATCTGCTAATGAGTCTGCTGGCGTTATTAGTGGTCACCTGTGCCGCCAGCGCCGAGCCGTTGGATGAGGCGATTCAGCAGACCGGTGAGGACTTCAAGATACTAAAGGAAAGTGTGGACCAGGCTACTGAGAAACTGGACCAGGTTGGCGATGGCCTATACAAGGCGGAACAGTTTGTCAGGAACGCGACGAATATTGACGCACCAACCAAGCGCCAGTTATTGGAAAAGATTGAGGAGGCTAAGAACAGTCTGGGTACCTATACCGGGCCGCTAAAGACCTTCTCTAAGTACGCCGGCCCTGCCGTCTCAGCCTTTGACGTCTACAACGAGATCAAAGACCTTAAGGCTAAGGCGGCGGCCCGCCAAGGTGGTCCGCTGGCCGGGCAATTGCAGGTGGTCGCTACCCTGATGGAAAAGTACGGGGGCAAGGTGCCCATTCTGGGTTCGGCTATTGAGGCCTACGGCAAGATTACCACCGGCATTCTTGATGCTACCGACAGATTGGCGCAGACCGTAGACCAAAATCGTAACCAGGGCGCGGTAGGAGGACAGGGATACTACGCTACCGGCGCCTCCAAAGAGTTGTATGACAAGATGGTCGAGCAGTTCGGGCAGGATTTTGCCCAAACTACCCGCTTTGTGCCCGGATCGCCCCCCTGGGTCTACGAGCCCGCCTTTGACCAAGGCCCCACGCTCATTTGGGACTCCGATAGCAAGGAATGGTACAAGATTGACAGTGGAGCGCCGGTTGGGGACATCTTCAAGATGAACCTGCTGGCTGGTCGCCGCCGTGAACCCTGGGAGCTAAAAGCACTTAGCGAGCATTGGGACAGTGGCCAGCAGCGCCTGCAAACCGCTGACGATATTAAGGATATGTTTGGCCGCCTGCGCAATCTGTTACTGGGACCCGCCGCCGATGCCTTTTACAAAGTTAACCAGAAATATGACTATGACCTGAGTTGGTGGGCAGAGCACCCCCAAGAATTCCGGGCTAAGTATGCCTATGATGCTGCCTTCAAAAGACGCATTAATCAGGCCCTGGGTGATCTGTACAGCGAATTCAACCAGCAAGGGGCTGATGACTCTGCTAAGGCTTTAGAGAAATGGGCTCAGGACCACGGCGTGTCCCTACCTCAGCCAGAAGAACCGCCGGCTGACCAGCCCCCTGCTGACCAACCACCGGCCGATCAACCGCCGGCTGACCAGCCGCCGACTGACCAACCACCAGCCGATCAGCCGCCAGGCCAGCAACCCCCGCCGGGACCGGTTAGTCTGTCCATCTGTTTTCTGGTGGATTGCAGTGGCAGTATGAGCGGCAGTAAGATAGCCTCGGCCAAAGCAGCGGTCAAGTCATCAATAACCCAGACCAACGATGGTAAGACCGAGTGGGCGGTATTAGGCTTCGGGGGCTGCCAGTGCTGGGAGGAATGCGGATTCACTCAAGGCGCTGGTGTAGCAGCAGCAGCCGTGGATGGTTTGGGCACCGGCGGCGATACCCCCCTGACCTATTCAACCTATAAGGCTTTGTCCTATCTGAGTAAGAATGGTCACGGGCAAACCGGCCGGCTTATTGTTCTCTGCGATGGCCAAGACAACTGCCCGGAACGAGGCTCCACCAGCCAACCGGAGGCCATGGCAGGCCTCAAGACCATCGTCAATACCCGCTCCCTACCTCAGCCTCCAGGAGGCAACCCGTGATGAAAGTTATCTATGCGTTGATAATAAGTTTGATGACGGTGACGGTGCTGCTGAGCGGCACTGCCGGTGAAGCCCGTAGGATGCTCAGTGATCCTAATGATACAGTAGAAAGTGCAAAGACTGAGGCCCAGCAAGCCGTGCAGAATAGTAATATGCAGATAACCATAAGCACGGTGGGTTTTGATATACCCGCGGGCTCCGAAGCCGAGTTATACCTCCAGCAGGTTGCCCAAATCGGCAGCGGCGGCTATTTTACTGCCTCTGATACTGGCCAACTGAGCGCGGCTATGGGCGCGGCCGCCAGCGGCCAAACCGGCATAGCAGCCCAGGGCGCAGTGACCATCACCTCGCCCCAAGAGGGTGATATTGCCGGGCCGGCGACCGAGGTAATAGGTCATACTGACCCCGAAGCCCTGGTGGTTATCTGGACGATAGTCTACCGTACCGATACCAACGAGGTAGTCAGGAACGTCCCTGGCATCCGCCACAAGGCCAAGGAGAATGGCGACTTCCACTTCCGCATCGCCACTCCCCGGGTAGCCTTTGGCGATAAAGACACGCGCGTTCGCTACGAAATTCACGCCCAAGTGGTTACCCCCAACTCCAAAGGCCCCGAGACCATCGTCAATTTGTATTCGAAATAGGTCCCACGCTTGGCCCCATAGGGATTATGGGAGAGACATCCCTGCCCCGATGGTACTGCACGGGTGACTGTCTGGGAGAGTAAGTCGTGGCCGGGAATTTGTATTTTGGTGGGGCTGCTGGCATAATACCAGTAGCCCTGCTGGGCATTATGGTAGGATAACATAGAACAGTCTACCTGCCTTCGTCACCGTTCGTTTCGGTACGACGGGCGTCCCGCCCGTCGGGTTTCTGGACAGGCGCGACGCCTGTCCAGCCGTCACGACGTCGGCCGGGGTGAGGGAGCCCCTCCTACAGTAGAGTAGAGAGTATCTACGTAGCATCAGCCTTTCCGCGACAAAACCCCATTCTGTAGGAGCGGCATCCCTGCCGCGACTAGTATCCGGGCTATGAAGCCCCTCCCACGGTACGGGGGGTTACTTGCTGAACACAAACCGGTATCCGATGTAGATGAACCAGCCCGCCAGGGCTACTATAATCACCCCGCAGGCCAGCACCAAGATGCGGTAGACTGAGGGCTGGAGAAGCTGCTGACTGGTAATAATGACCAGCCCGACCACCGCGTACCAGGCGAAGTCGGACAATTCGTGGCCCAGGTAGAAGGTAAGATATTCGGCGGCAGTTTCGGGGGCCACGTGGGCCAGGCCGCCGGCGCCAATAGTGGCCCACCAGCCGATAAAATAAGGATTGGCGGCACATACGGCGGCGCCGGCAATTACTAATTTCCACCAGCCAAAGGCAGCCTGGGAACTGCCGAAGTCCAGCGCTACTACTGAGGCCTGTCTAATCATATCCACCCCCATCCAGGCCAGCGCTGCCCCGCCCACCAGACCTATGACGCCTCTGACGGCTCGCCGCTGCAACACCATCTGGAGGCCGGCTATGATCAGGGCCACAGTAATCAATTCTAACAGGGCGTGGCCGACCAGCAAGCCTATCACAGCGGCAAAGCCCTGGGCTGCGGTCTGACCGATGACCAAGGCCAGCAGTGGCCCGGGCATCATTGCCCCGGACAGGCCAGTTATGAAGGCAACTGCACCGATACGGAGAAATCTCAATATAGTAGTTCCGGCTCCTTTATAATCTCACAGCATACCTACTTTCCCGCTGTGGTTGGCATATTCCTTGTTGGGCGGCCCGTTTTAGAGGCCGGCGACTTGGCAAGCGCCCCTTTATGAGATAAAATAGTAGCGGAATCCTTGATGGCCACACATAAAGCAACCGCGTAGCGCAGGTTCTCAACCTGCGCGGGCCCGTGGGGCGAGGTCGGAGAACCTCGCCTACGCGACAAGGGTGGCCTAACGCTGGCACGAGCGAGCTTATAAAGGTTTATTCTGTTTTTGCTGCGCAGGGGGGCAGCGGGTGGGACAGGCCGAGCAAATGAAGCCCAATCTATTAGGACTACCAAGGAGGTATGAATATGGCAAGCAGATGGCTGTTAATATTGTTAGTTGTGGTAATGATGATACTGGCGGGAAGCGGTGCGTGGCTGGCAGTGCAGGCTTGGGCTGATGAAGAAGGCGAGCAGGCCCCGACTGCTGAGGTAGTGTCACCACCGATTCGCAATCCCGTGGTCGGCGTCATTGCCTACCAATCAGAGACTGAATACGAGCCGGACCCCTTTGAGCCGGACCGACTTCGTCGGGCTAAGACGGAAGTAAAGGAACTGATATTAGTGCGCGCCGATGGCACAATAGAACACAAGCAGGCCCGGTAAGTAGTGTAAACACACCTGATAGTAGTAACTATTTCGTGCCAGTGATTGATCAACTGGCATAAGGAGGCAGATTCGTATGGCTAAGATAGAAGTAGCCTATGACCAGTATGCTCAGGAGACTATCCGAGCGATAGGTAAAGGAGTATTACTGGCCTCGCGGGATGCCGGCGGGCGGCCTAATACTATGGCTATCGGCTGGGGGACGGTGGGTAGCGTGTGGAGTCGGCCTATGTTCGTGGTGTTGGTGCGCCATTCGCGCTACACCCATGAGTGCATTGATGCTACCGGCGACTTCACGGTCAATGTCCCTTATCCACAGATGGCAGACGATGTGGAGTTTTGTGGGACAGTTTCGGGCCGTGACCACGACAAGTTCGCCGAGCGCGGCCTGACTGCGGCGGAGTCGGCTACAGTGGCGTCTCCCTACATAGAGGAGTGCGGCCTGGTGTACGAATGCAAGGTAGTGCAGTACACCGATGTCGTTCCAGAAAACTTTGCTCCTGAGGTCATTAGCGAGTTCTATACGGGGGGCGACTTTCACCGCGTCTACTTTGGCCAGATACTGCGGGTAGCGGTAGATGAGGACTTTGCCACTCGGTTAGGGCTAACGTAATTGACTTTCAATTTGCCCAATGCCAGAGGACTGCTTACCGGGTGGTTACTTCGTAGAGTTGGATGGCCAGTTGATAGATACCCTCGGCCCCGGGTAGTTGGGATGTCCATCGCTGCGGCCAGACTTGCTCGCCAAAGTGGGCACCGTAGATGGCACCGACAATAGCGGCACGGGTGTCAGTGTCGCCACCGTTGACTATAGCCGAAACCAGTCCCTTGACCGGCTCGTTGGGCCAGTGCATAAGGCAATAGAGCACCGTGGCGACCGTCTCGAAGGAAGAGCCCCCCAAACCTAATTGAGGAAGAGCCTGCAGGGGTGGCACTTTTGACTCTATTAGTTGACCGGCCTTTATGATGCTGTCGGCGGTACGAGTAGGGGGCAGTTGTGAGACCAATCTGACCGCCAAAGTATCAAAGTCAAGTTCGCCGGCGGCGGCCCAAGCCACGGCACGGGCTACGGCCACGGCGGCGGCGAGGGCCTCTTCATTGCGATGGGTGATTACTCCACAGATCCGACAATCCTCCGGCAGCCCCTCTTGATCAAAAGTGTGCCACAATCCTACGGGAGCGATACGCATTGCCACGCCGTTGCCCGCGGCATATTTGCCCTGGTGCCCCGCCTCATCCCAGGGCGTGCCGGCTTGCAAGCGCTTCATAGAGTGATAGGTGGCTCGGCCAATACCCCGCCCCCCGGACTCAAACCAACGCAAATACTTGGCGGCCATATCGGCCCCGTCTACTGCTCCGCACTCCACTATGGATTGGGCCGTTGCCATGGCCATGGCCGTATCATCAGTCCACTGGCTCATCCGCAAATTGGCCGGGTCAAAGCGGCCGTCATAGTAGGCTTCGGCTAACTCAGTGCCGGGGTATCCCTCCCAGTAGGCCCCCAAGCAGTCGCCTAAGGCCAGACCTACTAAACAGCCCACGAAACGCTGCTTTGTGGAAATGTCACTGTCCGGTTCGTTACTCATTTGCACTCTACCCGATAGATAGATACGCCATAACCCGGCAAAATCCTCCCCCGCCTGCAAATACCCCCAGAGTCATTATTGCCCCCAAAACCCATCAAAGTTCAGTGAAGAGGCGGTCGCCAGTAGTGGAAAAGCCGACTCGCTGGACGTGAGCCGACTAGGTATCATTGGTAGCGGGGGCGGGATTCGAACCCGCGACCTCAAGGTTATGAGCCTTGCGAGCTACCTGACTGCTCCACCCCGCGCCATTGTGCTAACTACTAACTTGTATCATTATAACACATTGGGCTGCATTTGTAAAGGCATAGGCAGAAGAAAAGCGACAGTACCTTGACGGCTTCTGACCGCAATGATATACTAAAAAGTTACCCCTGTTTAGTCGTCGCCACTTGGGGGGTGGCTTAAATCAGTGGATGGCAAGGGATCTAAATGTCTGAAGACCTAATACAAATATTCGGCGCCCGCGAGCATAACCTGAAGGACTTGGATCTGGAATTGCCGCGCCAGCGCCTTATTGTCTTCTGCGGCGTGAGCGGTTCGGGCAAGTCTTCACTGGCTCTTGACACAATCTATGCCGAGGGCCAACGCCGCTATGTCGAGTCGCTCTCGGCGGGCGCCCGTCAATTTCTGGGGGAGATAACCCGTCCTCAGGTAGATCATATTGATGGATTATCTCCCGCCATCGCTATTGACCAGAAATCGGCGAGTAGTAATCCTCGCTCCACTGTAGGAACCTTGACGGATATATATGACTATTTGCGCGTATTGTTTGCCAAAGTTGGACAACCCTACTGCTATAAATGTGGGCAGCCCATCAGTGCGTATACCCCCCAACAGATTGTGGACAAACTGCTGGGCTGGAACCAGGCACGGGTGCAGTTATTAGCCCCAGTGGATTTTAGCCGAGCAAATGGTTACCAGGATATTTTCAAGAGAGCTCGCGGGCGGGGCTTTGCCCGGGTGCGAGTGGATGGCCAGGTGCGTGACCTGGCTGAACATATTGAAGTAGACGAAACCATCTCCCACGCAATTGAGTTGGTTATTGACCGCGTAGTAATAGAGAATACGGGTCGCGCCCGGCTGGCGGAATCAGTAGAGACGGCCTTGGCCGAGGGCAGGGGAATAATGATTGCCCAGCGAGAAGACGGCGTAGAGCGCATCTTTTCCAGCCGTTTTGCCTGTCCCCACTGTGACATCGTCTACCCGGAACTTACTCCGTCGATGTTCTCTTTCAATAGTCCGGCAGGGATGTGTCCGGAATGCCAGGGCCTGGGCATGGTGACAGCAATGGACCCCGAACTGTTGGTGGTTGACCCTAACAAGTCCATTCTTGACGGGGCCGTAGAGATAATCGGCGACATAACTACCCGCCATGTGCGCCACGCTCTGGAGGGACTGGCCGAGCACTACCAGTTTAACCTGCACACTCCGTGGAGGGAACTACCGGCCGAAGTACAAGATGTAATTCTCTTGGGTTCCAACGGGGAGCAGATAACTTTTTGCTATGTAACCCAGAGTGGACATGAGTTTACCTATACCAAGGAATACGAGGGCCTGGTGTCCGCCTGGCGACGCCATGGATCGCGGGTTACTACAGGCTCTGGCGGTCGAGGGGCGCAAAACTGTGTGCGCGGATATGAGCAAGGCGCTGGGCGATTTTTCGCTCCCCAACCTTGTCCTGTATGCCACGGGGACCGGTTGCGCCCCGAAAGCAGATCAGTGAAGATCGGCAACAAGAGCATCGCCGAGATTACAGCAATGAATGTAGAAGAAGCGGACCAGTTCTTTGCTGAACTCTCCTTTGAAGGCAGTGACGCGGCTATCGCCGCAGAGCTGTTGACTGGGATTCGCAGCCGACTACACTTTATGCAACAAGTAGGCCTAAACTACTTGACCCTGAACCGCTCTGCCCCTACTTTGGCGGGAGGTGAAGCGCAGCGCATTCGCTTGGCTACTCAGATAGGCGCTGGGTTAGCTGGAATATTGTACATTCTGGATGAACCTACTATTGGTTTGCATCCTCGCGACCAGAGCCGACTATTAGAAGTTTTATTGCGGCTGCGAGACCTGGGCAACACTGTGTTAGTGGTCGAGCATGATCCAGCGACTATTCGCGGTGCCGACTATGTTGTTGAGTTCGGTCCCGGCGCGGGGATAGCCGGGGGAGAGATAATTCACGCCGGTTCAGTGGAGTCGTTGCAGAGTAATCCTGACTCTTTAACCGGTCAGTATCTCAGTGGGGTTCGCCAAGTGCCTGTGCCCGACCACCGGCGGGAACCTTCGGACAGGTACTTACGGGTTATGGGTGCCCGACAGCACAATCTAAAAAACATAACCATTAGCTTCCCCCTGGGGCTACTGATCTGTGTAACCGGAGTTTCCGGATCAGGCAAGAGTACCTTGGTGGATGACATTCTGTATCGGACGCTACGGCGACATCTGTACGATTCATCCCAACTTCCAGGCACTCATCAGAAAGTGGAAGGGATTGAAATGGTGGACAAGGTAGTGTCCATAGACCAAAAGCCGATCGGGCGCACGCCGCGGTCCAATCCTGCCACCTATGTGCGGGCCTTTGGGCCCATCCGTGAGTTGTATGCTAATGTTCCCCAGGCGCGGCTGCGGGGCTACCAGGCGGGGCGGTTCAGTTTTAACGTGGCCGGTGGACGCTGCGAAGCCTGCAAGGGCCAAGGTGTGAAGCGGGTGGCGATGCACTTTCTGCCTGATGTCTACGTTCAGTGTGACGAATGTGGCGGCAGCCGTTATAATCGTGAGACTCTGGAAATTCGCTACAAAGGCAAAAATATTGCCGATATCTTGGCATTGACTGTCGCCGAGGCTCTGGAGCACTTTCAGAATGTGCGCCCCATTGCCCGCATCTTGGATACATTATGTGATGTAGGATTGGACTACATCAAACTCGGCCAGGCCGCTACCACTCTATCGGGCGGCGAGGCCCAACGAGTCAAATTAGCCCGGGAACTGGCTAAAGTCGGCACTGGTGAGACCGTATACTTATTAGATGAACCTACTACTGGTCTGCACTTCGCTGATATTGAGAAACTACTGGCCGTATTGCAGCGCTTGGTCGAGGCCGGCAATACAGTGATCATAATTGAGCATAACCTGGACGTAGTTAAGAACGCTGACTACATCATTGACTTAGGTCCGGAAGGTGGCGAGCATGGTGGAGATGTGGTAGCCACAGGTACTCCCGAGGAAGTGGCCAACTGCTCGGCTTCATATACCGGACAATATCTGAGACGGATTCTCAATTAGCGACGGCCGCTTAAGAAATCATGCCCCACTTGCCCAGGAAACTGACTTTTACAGTGTTGGTGCCCAGTTACCGGCGACCTCAGGACTTATTGCGTTGTCTACAGGGATTGCTGGCTGGCAGTCGGCCGCCTGATGAGATAGTAGTAGTGCTGCGCGACGTTGATAGGAAAAGCCAGCGGGAATTACAGCAGTGGCTTGATGATAATCAGCCGACCGTAGCCGTGAGGATGGCTGTAGTCTCCCGGCCGGGCCAGATAGCGGCTATGAACCGGGGACTGCAAGTGGCCAGTGGCGATATAGTGTGCTTCACAGACGATGACTGTGTGCCGCGCCCTGATTGGTTGGAAAGATTGGCGGCCTACTATGCCGATGAAGCCGTTGGCGGCGTAGGAGGGCACGACGTCATCCACTATGGCAACCAGGTATACGCGGTGTCGGCAACTGTGGTGGGCCGGATTACCTGGTGGGGACGGATTATTGGCAATCATCACTGTGAATTTGAGGGCGCCGCGCAAGAAGTGGACCATCTCAAGGGCGCTAATATGAGTTTTCGGCGGACTATGCTGCGCGAATTTGATGAGAACCTCGCGGGCGGGTCAAGTTGTCTAAACGATACCGAGATGTCATTATGGGTGCGGCAACAGGGGGGCAAGTTAATCTACGACCCGCGGATAGTAGTAGATCACTATCCGGCTGAGCGTTTTGGTGAATCTACGCGAAAGGTCACAGATCCCAGCCTGGTTTACTCCGATAGTCATAATTGGGTATACTGTATGCTAAAGTATATGTCGCCAATCTATCAAATATGTTTCTTCCTCTATGCCCTAAGTGTAGGTATGGGGACTCGCTATGGACTCTTGAAATATCTGATGGTCCTGCCGAGGGGCCCGTGGGCAGCAACGCGACAGTTCTGGGCAGCGACCAGAGGTAAACTGGCGGGATTGTATACGTACTGGAGGTGGCGGGTGGATCGCCACGACAACCCGGAGACCTCGGAGTTCGCCTAACCGACAGCGGTAGCAGGCATAGGTACCAAACATCTGAGGCCCCCAAGAGCGACGATGCGCAGAAGCAAAATCTCGCAAACAGCAGTAGTGATAATGGCTGGCGCACTGGGCTTGACCATTGCCTTGGGTTTGTCCATGCTGTGTACTCAAGGCAGATTTGCTCATGCCGGTCTGCTTGTCGCCGGTGGGGCAGTGGCCATCGGTGCGATCTGTTCGCTGGAGGTAGCGACTATAGCCCTGCTGGCAGTTTGTTTTACCGACGGTTTGGCTAAGGGCCTAGCGCCCGGCCCGGTCAGCCTATTGGCCAAGGATTTGCTGCTGCTAATTGGACTGTTGCGTTGGGTATGGGTCGGACTGAATTCGGAGCGTTGGGAGTCATTACGCCTGCCCTTGGTGCTGCCGGCTTTTCTGTTCATTATCTACTGCGCGGTAGAGATGTTCAACACCGAAACAGCCAGTATGCTGGTGGCTCTGGCTGGCTTTCGTTCTTGGGTTATTTGGATACCTGTCTTCGTGTTGAGCTACGAGTATTTGACTACGCGCCAGCGCCTCGAGCGTTTGCTGGTTGCGGTAATGGTCATTGCTTTGGCTACCGGTGTTTATGGTATAGTCCAGTATAACATAGGTTTTGGGCACCTCCATGCGCTAAGTCCTGGTTTTAGTTATCATGAAAGATTCGAGTGGGAAAAGGGAGTAAGGGCCACCTCCACGCTGGTTCATCCCGGCACTTTTGGCAGCGCTATGTCACTGACCGCCATCTTATGTGTGGGAGGAGTTGCTTTTGTCAGAGGAAAACAGTGGCTAAAGGTACTATTTGTGGGTACTGCCGCGGTCTGCATAGTGGCGATGGCTACCAGCGGTAGTCGGGCGCCCTTGCTGGGTCTGATGGTCGGAGGACTGGCCTTGCTGGTACTGGTGCGTCGCCCCCAATTCATGTTTGCCGCGATAGTGATAGGTATAGGTGCCATCAGCATTTTGAATAGCTTTGCTGGCGGTGCTTTTGAGCGTCGCTATAATCCCCAGATGGTTAACTACTCCATCGCTATTCGTCGAGCCATAGGTCCCTTCAGATCAGGGCTAAAGTTAGCAATGCAGCGTCCGCTTGGGGTTGGGGTGGCCACGGGTGTGGGAGTGGGCCGGGGTAGAGAGGTAGTAGAGCAGCCCTTATGGATTGGCCGCGGCGCCGGGGGAATGGTGGAAAGTGAGTACGGCCGGGCACTCAAGGAATTAGGCTTCCCGGGAGCCATCTTGTTTGTCTGGCTGTTGTACGTAGCGGTGAAGGGGACGGCAAGTTCCTATTTTCAGGCTCGGACCTTCGCCGGTCGCTCGCTGGCAGCAGCCTGTATTGGCGTAGCCGTTTCCACGGTGACACGCCTGGCTGTGGGCAGCGCTTTATACTTGGTTCCCAGTGGCCCGCTTTTCTGGCTGGTTTATGCGGTGGCCCTCAGAGTGCCTCAGATCGAGGCTGAAGAGGTGGCAATGCCGGCCATGGCGGCCTCAGCGATAGGTTCTGAGCAGGCTGTCACCGACAGGCAGGGGCCCGGCTGGTGAGTGGGATAATGGCCAAGCGATCACTGAAGATTGCCATTATTATTGAGCACGTCCACCGCCGTGGTGGCCAGGAACGGGTTATAGCCGAACTGATCACTCGTCTATCTCGCCGCCACCAGATTGACCTGTTCTGTTTTTCCGCCGGTGACATCCCTACGGATAAGGTCAGGATTCGCCGGCTTTGGTGCCCTTGGCGTTCCAATACAATGCAGGCAATATGGATTGTGATCCTGTCCTCGTTAGTGGTCAGGCCCCGCAAATATGATGTGGTGCTCTCCCAAGGCGGCAACTGCTTAGTTCAGAATTTCGTCCTCGTTCATATCTGTCACGCTCTGCGTGCTAAGGCGTTACGAGAGGTTACGTCGCCATACCAAAGTGCCTCCACATTGAGGCGATGGCTACTATCTCTGCGTGAGTCCTGGGCTGGATGGATGGAAAGTCGGGCGGTACGACGTTGCCGAGGACGAGTTATGGCTGTTTCGCAGGTTCTGGCCGATTACATGGTTGCTCAGCATGGGCTTAAGCCTTCGCAGGTATTCACAGTAGCTAACGGTGTTGACCACTGCAATTTCCATCCCGGCCTAGCGGCGGAGTTTCGGCAAACCGTCCGTCAGCAGCTTGGGTTGTCTGATGATGACTTTGTCATCCTGTTTGTCGGGGGTCGGTGGTTCGACAAAGGGCTGCCCTTTTTGATAGAGGCTCTGAGATTGATGAATAGCAGCCAGGGCCGACTAATAGTTGTTGGCGAAGGCGATACCAAACTGTTCGCGAAGATAGCTGCTCACAATGAAGTGAGATCCCGCGTAGTTTTCGTGCCGCCCACGAAGGAGATAGTGAAGTACTATGGGGCCGCGGATTGCTTCGCCTTCCCTAGCCGAGCCGAGGTAGAGGGTTTTCCACTGGTGATAATAGAAGCCGCGGCCAGCGGCGTGCCTTTGGTCCTCGGGCCGGTGGGGGGGGCCGACGAACTGGTAGAAGACGGCGTCAGCGGCTTCTTGGTCAACTGTGATCCGGCGGTAATAGCCGAGAAGTTAGACATCTTAGCGGCTGATCCGCAATTTCGTCAGCGCATGGGCCAGGCGGCGCACCAAACGTCACTGGCACTGTCCTGGGATCGGCAGGCTGAGCAGATAGAGCAGATATTTCTCTCTGAATTGCCTGAGCCGGACAAAAAGCGGGTAACCAATTTCCCCCCCTGTATCCCCCCGCTTGCGGGGGGATATAGAGGGGTAAGAACCTTCCAACCTTACCAAACTTCGCGGTCACCGACTGCGGGGCAAGTAACTAAAGTAGCGGCCGTCAGTCATTCTTGTGTTGTGAGTATGAATCAGCAGTTATACGTGGAACTGACGCGATATGACGACGTAGAACTGAAGTTAGTCACTCCCTGCCACTGGTGGGCTTCGCTTAGTGGCCGGATCACTACTTCGGTGCTGCCCGAGCTGGACGACGCTATGGTGACTTTGCCCGTATGGCTGCCGGGTCAAATTCACCTGCATTGGTATCGCTGCCGATTACACCGTACGCTGAAAGACTTCGCTCCCGACATATTATATGTGGATGAAGAACCGTACAGTGTAGCAGGAGCCCAAGGTGCCTATCTGGCCAAGCGGTTAGGCTGCAAGTTTATAATTTCCACCAAAGAGAATCTGGTGCGTAATTATCCGCTCCCTCTGCAGTGGACTTATAAATGGGTATTAGGGCAAGCCGATCATATTCTGGCAATTAGTGAAGAAGGCAAGGCGGTTGTGCGCCGTCAAGGTTATCAGGGACCAGTTACCGTGCTGGCGCATGGAATAGACCCTGAGGCCTTCTGTCCGGCCCCCGAGGCCGCCCGTCGCCAGCGGAAGCGGCTGGGATTGGCTGGCCCGGTCGTTGGATATGTTGGGCGCCTGGCCACGGAAAAGGGCGTTATGGATTTGGTAGAAGCCGTTAAGATTGCTCGTAAAGAACACAATCTTGACTTGAGTCTACTCTTGGTGGGCGAAGGTCGGCTACGCAAACGGCTGGAGCAGACAGGGCGGGAATTCTTAGGTCCAAATCGGCTGGCGGTTACCGGACATATTCCCCATCACCAGATTCCCGAGTATATGAATGCGCTGGATATGTTGGTGTTGCCCTCGCGGACCACGGCTCGCTGGAAAGAACAGTTCGGGCGGGTGTTGATTGAAGCCCTGGGCTGTAGGGTCCCGGTAATTGGCTCCGACTCCGGGCACATTCCCGATCTCATAGAGGATACTGGTGGCGGACTAATTTTCCGTGAAGGTGATCCGACTGACCTCGCCGAGAAGATACAGCAATTGGTTGAAAATCCAGGCGAGGCCCAGGCCTTGGCCCAGCAAGGCCGCCAACGGGTACTGGAGAAATACACTTGGTCACAGACTGCCCGGCAGTTGCACCAGGTGCTTCAGCAGGTGGCATCTGGCCAGATACCATGATATTGTGCGCCGGAATCGTTACCAGCCGCTACTCGGCAGCGGTCCAGCAGTCTGCGGGACTACGAAAATTGACTCTGACAGCCGCCCGCCGGGCTTGCCTTCACCGGCGTGCAGAATACGGATCGTGTAATCACTCGCAGCCAGAAAAGTAACCTTGAAGTAGGGGATAGGCCCCTGCCAGATGGGGCGATCTGCGGCCAGTACGAGGGAGCCGTCAGCCGCGGCGACCTCGACGCGCAGATAGCCTCCACTCCACCAGTTGGCCATCTGGAAATAGACAGTGTGTTCGACACCAGCCTGCTCCTCCGAGATGGTAACCTTCCACTCGCCGCCCCGTGGCGTCGCTTCAGTCCACCACTCAATACCGTTGTACTTGGTGTCGGTGGGGTTCCAGAAATGGGATGTCTCTATGCCGTAAGCATTTAGCGGTGTGGGTCCAGATACGGCACATTGGGCATAGCGTCCCACAATGTAGCGCTCCAGCGTCTCGGCTTCAGCGGTTTGCCTTTGGTTGTGTTGATAAGCACGCTGAATGGCCAGGCCAGTCTTCGTTTGGTAGCGCCGATAGCGGCCCAGAAGCTGAGCAGGGAGGCCCGGCTCGCCGGCCACCAAAATGACCTGGCCCGTGTCCAGTTCGGACAGAACGATTCTGGTTCCCTCGTCGCTAACCTTCAAGGGCAAGCTTGAAAATGCACCATCGTCAACTTGGCTAACCTGGGCCGGTCTTAGCCATGGGATGGTAGGCAACCGAATTTCTACTTGCTGCTTGGGCTGATGGACGAAATCCTCCGGCAGCGACTCGTAGTCATTGCTCACTACAACCAGCAACAGCGCATCACGTCCGCACACCAGTGTCTTCAGCCATACGTTTTCGTCGCCGCAGGTTGCAATGTCAGTAGGATGAGCCTGAAGAATCAGGGGTGCTACCAGTTGAAATCGGCGGAACGTCTCCCCGATCGCGTTCATAATCTCTGGGTACTCCCTGGCACCATGGTGGTTCGCCTCCGTATAATACTCATAGCCGCTGAACCCACGGGCGCCAGCCCCCAAAGCGTATAGATACTGAATCCACACCTCGCGGGGAAAGGGCGGACGCTTGTACTTCATCTCTGGTCCCCGGTCTTCCCAATTCACCTGAGGTATGCTCGCCACCCGCCGCGGCCCGGCTGCCTTGCGGCAAGCCTCAATGGTTTCCCGCACCCAGGCCAGCGGCTTGCCTATGGTCAGAGGGTAGCAGTCGCTCGCCACGATGTCGGGGATCTGACTGTACACATAGTAATTGGCCGGCTTGAAGGTTAGGTCTACTGTGACCATTACCGGCTTGACGGGGTCAGCCTCTACACACTGCTGGGTACACCGTACAATGTCGGGCCCGTGGTAGCCGATACGCATGTCCATCGGCCATTCCTCGGCGCCATAGTCCCAGCCGTCCGGCTCATCCTTCAGCAGGTAGGCGTACACTGCCGGATGGCCCCGGACCTCGGATGGCGGCGTCTCGCCGATGTGAAAAGCACTACGCAGGCCGTAGAGGGCGTATTCGTCCAGTGTTCTACACCCCTGCGGTCCAAAATGCGTGGCCTCATTGATGCCGACTTTTACGTCTTCTTCCAGGTTGGTAGCCCCGTACATGCCCAACCGCATGAACTCGTCCAGCGTTCGCAGGGTGCAGGCGACCGTCTGTCCATCCGCCGCTACCAGTTTGTAGGTGTGAAACGAGCCCACCTCCAACGGCTGCTCCAGCTTCAGAATAATCGGGCAGATCCCGTGAAAGAAATCCGGGGCCAGGACGGCTGCTCTGTCGGTGACATCCACTCCATCCAGGAGTACCTTCTCAATGTGCGTCGGTTCCGGTCGAATCTGTTGGGCGACGATGGTGACCTGCCGCTCCCTATCTGTCCAGCCAATTGTCTCAATCCTGAACGGTGGTGGTTGGGATGGGACCGTTGCCTCCAGGGTTTGGTCGCCGGCTTGCAAGGTCAGCACACCATCAGATTCCAGCGGATAGCGCAGCCGCACCGTCACCTCGGCATAACCTCCCGCCGGTACCGGACTGGGCCAGGTCCGCCACCAGATGACCTCGTGGCGGTCATTCTCACGCAGGTCAGCCAGGGGCACGCCATTCAGCGCCACTCCCTCGACCGGCACCGGTGTTGCACTATCATTGTGGACGTAGACCTTCAGCAGTCCGGCCCGGCGGTCGGTCTTGGCAAAATCAGCCAATCCTGCGGCCGCCTCGGTCCACTCATATTGGCCGCCAATATCTACATGGTAGTAGGTGCAGTCAATCTCCACGACCGCAGCCACCGGCCTCAATCCCACGCTGAAGGAAAACACCAACAACGCCCAGACCAAATGTTTCATGGGTACGGCTCCGTTTCTTTATGCAAACCTTCATCGGGATAGGTCTTGAACACGAATACCGGCCTTCGCAAGAGTACCTCGCCCAATTAGGGTATCAGCGTACCGCGCTTCCAGGACAGAATATCGGCATCGGGCCCGCTGCCCCCTTCAGCACCGTCGGCCCCGAGGCTCCAGAGATCGTAGGGTCGCGGAGGTTCTCCAGCCCCAGGCTGGACATAATGGAACTGCCGACCCCAGGCATCCGCTAACGCGGCTGCGTCCGGTAGATATGGCCCCAGCCAGTTACGTGGTATGGGGTCAGTGGTTGGCTCTCGGACCAATGCCGCCAAGCCCTGATCGCTGGTGGGGAACTCTCCACCGTTGTCAATAGCATACTTGTGTAAAGCATCACGGATGGCCCGCAGGCGGCTGATCGTCAGACTCCGTTGATCAGCAACACCGTTTCCGCCTATCACGCTCATCAACAAGAAAGCCAGGGCGGTGACCAGCGCTATTAGCGCCAGCAGCTCCCATACGGTCAGTCCCTTGATGTTCGACCCGTTGACTCGCATTGGTTGACGCTAATTATCGGGTAAAAGAAGTCGTAAGTCAAGCCGCTGACTCAGGCGACCAGGGCAAACTTTGTGAAGGACTTTTCCCTACGGGACGGAAAGAATGGCTGACAGCCTGAGACTATTTTGCTAAGGACTTGTGAGGAGTGTACTTGCATGGCCAGGACGCCGGCTATTCTGTGTTTGGATATTGAAGACCCCATTACGATGCGCAGCCACCAGGCCACACAATGGATAACCCAGGACATTAGCACGGCGGGGCTGGTCGGCAGCTGTTTCCTGGTCGCTGAGAAGGTAAGAGCCTGGGAACAACTGGGGCTGCGTCAGGTAATTGAAGCGGTCAAAGGTCATGATCTGCATTTCCATAGTTCGCGCCATTCGTTTCATCCCACCATCAGCGAGATAAGTGAAAGTCTGCCCGCGCAAGCGGGCGCGGAGATGCTCTGGGGCTGGGAACGTCCTGGTTGGGAGGCGACCGAACGCATTATGGGCCGGCCCGTAAAGCACTGGGGCCTCAGCGGGGGCAGTTGGTCGCCGGCTCTGGCGGTAATGCTGGGTCAGCACGGCCGGGCCCTGATGTACAGCCCGATTTATGGAGATGATCCCAGCCGGCCTTGCTGGTTTGCCGGCAGTCTAAATGTGGCGGAGTTCTCCCCCGGCCTTTGCGGAGACTTTCATCAGGATACAAAGTTCGTGCAGGCCTGGGCTGATTATAAACAGTGGGTAGACCAGCGCTTGGACCGTGGCGTTCCCTACTTGGGCTTGTTCGGTTGCCATCCGACCCGGGTGGTGCATCACCAGTTTTGGGATGACGTGAACTTTGGTGAAGGCAGGGCGACCACACCGGAAAAGTGGGAAAATCCCGCCGCAATCACCGCCGATGAAGAGCACACTGCCCGCAATAACTTCCAGCGTTTTCTCCAGTGGATGGCCAGCGAGGAGCGCTTGGAGGTCATTGGCTTCTCCGACTTGGTGCAGCGATTCAGCAGCCAGAAAGCCGGCTGTACTCCCCGGCAGTTGAAGGAGATTTGTCAGCGGATATGCGAGGAAGAGGCAGTGATATTTACTGATAGTTTTACCGCGGCTGAGATTCTGGGGCTTATGGCCGACTACACCCAACATCCTAACAGTGACTTCCTCCGGCGGCGAGAGTTGCTGGCACCGGAAAGTCTGCCCACTAAGTCGACGGGGAGCACAGTTGACCCCGAACATGTCCTGGCAGTTAGCGCAGTAGTTCAGGCATATCTGACGGCTGCCCGAAAGGTCCCTGATCAGGTGTCCTGCGGGGAGAGCGTCCTGTACATTGCTGACTACTTCGTGGCGCTGGCCCGAGCGATTGTGGTGGGCAACAACACAGGCCAACGCAGGTTCCGCGTCTCGGTTGACTGTCCTTACCCGCTCATTGGCGAGGACCTGGCACGTAGGGCTACTGAGCGTATCCGCAGTTGGTCCATCCATCGCCCTGATCTGGACCTGCAATGGATTGAGCGCGACACGCGTCTGCTGAGTTGGACCTATAAGCCTGCCTGGACTAAAGAAGAACTGAGCCAAGTTCAATAAGCGTCTGGACATTACTGCCCTCCTCAGCGCCGCTGTCCCCGGTCGGCAGCATCCCAATTACCTCCAAGTGGCAGCGCTTGACCCCGCCTGTATTACCTATTACAATGGGGCCCAGACGCAGCTTGAAAGGATGCTCTGTTAGCGCGTAGGCGAGGTTCTCCAACCTCGTCCCAGTGCATCGCGCAGGTTAGAGAACCTGCGCTACGCGACAGAAAGGAGAAGTCATCTTGGTTAGTGATTGTAAGCAGATTATCTTCTTAGGTGATGGCATGGGGGGTCGGCCACTGGCTTCATTAGAAGGCCGTACTTGCCTGGAGGCGCAGGACACCCCGGCGCTGGACGCTATTGCTGCCGGTGGCGAATGCGGATTGATGGACCCCATCAGCCCAGGTGTGCCTGCGGGCAGTGATACCGCTCACATGGCGATCTTGGGCTATGACCCCTTCCAGTATTACACTGGCCGTGGTCCGTTTGAGGCCCGGGGGGTCGGCCTGGCCGTCAAGGCCGGTGATGTGGCGTTTAGGTGCAATTTCGCCACTGTGGAGGACAATGTGGTTAAGGAGCGACGCGCCGGTCGGATAAAGGAAGGAACCGATGTCCTCGCTGCCGCTATAACGGAGGCATTCGCCGACGGCATTGATGGCATACAGATCATCTTTGAACAATCGGTAGAACACCGCGCGGCGTTACTGCTGCGTGGCGAAGGGTTGGACCATCGGGTTACGGATGTTGATCCTCACCAGGATGGGGTTGAAGTTCATCTGTGCCAGCCTTTGCCGGAGGTTGCAGACGATCCGGCGGCGCAGCGGACGGCCCGAATCGTTAATGAGTTTGTCCAGCGCAGCCACGAAGTGTTGGCAGATAGCGAGGTCAACAAGGACCGCCAGGCCCGGAATCTGTTGCCCGCTAACGCCGTGCTGCCTCGGGGGGCGGGCACTGCGCCTCATTTGCAGTCCTTTCGGCAGCGCTACGGTATGAATGGTGCTATGATAGTTGAGGTAGACCTGGTGCGCGGCCTGGGAATGTACCTGGGGATGGACGTTATCAGTGTAAAGGGAGCCACTGGCGGGATGAATACCGATGAGATAGCCATTGCTGAGGCTATCTCGGCAGTCTGGCGAGAATATGATTTTGTGCTTTGCAACATTAAAGCCCCCGATCTGGGTGGACACGACAGCGATGTTGAGGCCAAGATGCAGGCCATCGCGAAAGTGGACCGGGCTATAGACTACCTACTGCACAAGTTAGACTGGGAGCAGACCGTTATAATGGTGGGGGCTGACCATTGTACACCTATTTCGGTCGGCGATCATAGCGGCGATGCCATTCCCATTGCCTTCTATGGCCATGGCGTGCGGCCTGACTTCGTGGACAAATTCGGTGAGCGCTCCTGTGCTACGGGTAGTATTCATCGTATCCGGGGCGGGGATGTTATGACCATTATCCGCAGCTATGCCGATCGTATGGAGAAGTTCGGAGCATAATGAGACGCCGGGCTGTCTGGTCAACACTGGTGGCGGTAGTCATCTGGGGTGGGGCCCAGAGTGCTATTGCCCAACCGGAGGACCTGCGCATAAGGATAGAGAATCGGGCCGGCGGTGCTATCTCGGTCAGTCGCACTAACGGCGCGGAATGGTTGACCATCGGCCAGGTCGTCCGACCAGCGACTACTGTCAACCCGAAAGGCTACAATGCCAGCCGCTGGGTGCCTGATAGCACCGTGGCCGCCACCGCAGTGAACGCGATTCATATTAAGGTCAGAACCGACAAAACTACAGGCCGTGGCGTTATCTTCAGCATTACACCGGCAGATAAGACTGTGGGGGCAGCCACCGAGAAGCCCAGCGCCAGTATCATCACCGATGTGCTGGCCGGTCAGGGGATTTTCGGGGGACTGGGACCGACTGTGGGTTCGTCAGTGCACTTGGCGCAGAACGGTGAAACGCTGGTTCCGCTCGACTCGGAGTATGAGCCGGCTCCAGGCGATGTTCTGGTGATTACTCGCCATCGGCCACCACGGGCCGTGCGATATATTGACTTTGAGAACAAGTTCGGGGGTCTGATTACGCTCACCTATTGCCATGCCAAAGGCAAGCCCCACTTCTCGCGTAGCGCAGGTCCGGCTCGACTGAGCTCGCCGAAGTCTCAACCTGCCCAGCCTGGCGCGGCGGGATTGGAGAACCCCGCCTACGCGCTTGAGGTGCTCGCACAGGAGGTTATTGGGCAAGTGCTGAAGCCGGTGGTGGGCATCGGGCGATTTGAGGGGACAGTGTATGCCGCCCCCGGACGGCTGCGAGCCAATCATGCGGGGGTCATTGACATCTCCACCTCGCCGCTGGGTTTGGTAGGGGGGTTTCAGATTGTCCCTCGGGGGCACGCTAATGATCCCGAAGTATGGTATATCCGATCGAAAACACAGTGGATGGTCGTGGGCCCGATAGATGGTAGGGAGCCTTCGTGGGAAGGGGTGCCACCTTTGTTCGCCGGTTATCTATACCCCAGTTATCGCGCCGATGACCTCACCGGACGGCATAAAGACTGGTTTCGGCGGGTGCTGTCACGGTGCCAAGTGCTGGCTAAAACTAAGGGAAACCAGTCCTGGCATCTGCTGCCGCGCATAGCCCTGGACCCGGAGGCGCCTGCTAATCTTGACCGTCCCAAAGCAGGGACCTGGCACATCAAGGCCAGTTTGGACCCTTACGAGCCACTGTCGGCGGTGGGTGACACTGCGGTGGCGGACATTACCAATATCCGCATTGTATTGCCGCGCGAGGTATTCTGGCCCACCGAAATTGAAAGTGGCAATTATGGTGAGTAATCAGCGCTGCATTGTGAAAAGAACATTGAAGGCCGGCCAGCCCATGCTGCTGGTCAGTTTACCACACAATGACCGGGAACTGGCCCAAGCGGCCGTCGCGGGCGGGGCGCAGTGCCTGAAAGTGCATCTGAATGTTGATCATCACGCCAGCGGCACTCACTTTGGTAGCCTCAAGGAGGAAGGTCCTGTTATAGAGCAGATTGTGGACCTGGGGGTGCCAGTAGGTGTCGTCCCCGGCGGTGGCGGCGCAATGGTCAGTCGGGCAGATATGCAGCGGCTGGACGAGATGGGAATTGATTTCTTTGACGCTTATATTCATGATATACCCCGTTGGATGGTGGAGATGGACACTTCAATGTCGGTGATGATTGCCTTGAGTTACCGGCAAAAAGAATCTGGCTTCTCGCTTGATCCGTACACAACGTACTGTGATATGATCGAGGCTTCCATCATCAAGCCGGACGGCTATGGTGAACCGCTCACTGCCGAGGACCTGCATTTATATCAGGATATTGTGGCCCATTACCCTGACCTGCCGGTCGTGGTGCCTACCCAGCGTAAGATGACGCCCGAGCAGATAGCAGAGACGTTGGCGATAGGAGTGCGGGGTATTTTGATAGGCGCCATTGTAACCGGTCACCAGGCAACAGCCCTGGAAGCCGCGACCCGCCGATTTCGGGAGGGTTTGGATGCCAGCAAACATGCACATCGCAATGTTGTTGACGAAAGGAGGCGAACACAGTGTCCCTGAGACACCGGGTCCACCGTGTAGTGTACGTGCCTCTGGATGACCGACCTGTCAATCTGAAAATGCCTCAACTTCTCGCCCAGATGGTGGAGTATGAGTTGCTGACTCCGCCGCGGGAGCTGCTGGGCAACTTTCACAAGCCGGGTCAGCCTGAGCAAATTGGGGAGTGGTTGCAGGCCCAGTTGGCCGAGCCGGCTGACTGCGCCATATTGAGCCTTGATATGCTGGCCTACGGGGGACTGATAGCCTCGCGCAAGCCTGATACTGCCACCGAAGTAGCGCAACAGCATCTCGAGGTGCTTGAAGACCTTCGCCAGATTACACCCGAAGTGACGATATATGCCAGCACTGTGATACTTGGCCAGGCGCCGACTGGGGTGGCCAACGACACCAAGGAGCATCGGCAACTTCTAACTGAGTACTCTCGGTTTAAGAGCCTGGTCGCTACCGAGGGCAGCCAACAGCAACGTGATGCCCTTCAGGGAATAGAGAACCAACTGGCCGGTGGTGTCCGGGAGAGGTATTTGGCGGTTAGGGCCCGCAACCATGAGATAAATGTCCGCGCCCTCAAGGAAGTGGCTGCTGGTAATATTAACTTTCTCGTCCTGCCTCAGGACGACGCGGGGCCGCAGGGCCTGCATATCGCCGAGCAACAGCAAATCAACGAGCGCATAGCCCAATTACAGGTTGCCGATCGGGCAATGATATACCCGGGCACCGATGAAGTGGGCATGACTCTGCTGGCCCGCTTTATTCATCAGCATATGGAGAAGCAGCCTGTAATCAGAGTGGTCTATGCGGATGAGGCGGCGGCCCAGAATGTTGCTGAGTTCGAAGATCGGCCTTTTACTGAAGTAGTGGCGGCACAAGTAGCGGCGATTGGCGGTCGGATGGCTAAAAACGGTGAGGAAGCAGCCCTGACTGTGCTGCTCAGCCCGCCAGCCGGCCTTAGCCGCCGGCGGGCGATGGAAGCAGCAGTTTACAAACAACGTCTGGCCCATCTGTCAGAGGCGGTGCAGCAAGTACTTCAGATGAGTCCACGTCGGGGTCTGGCAATCTGCGACGCCGCCTTCCCCAACGGCGCTGACGATGTGTTTGTCCAGGCGATGTTTGGGGCCGGTGTGGAGCCGTCTCAGTTGCTGTCCTATGCCGCGTGGAATACAGCCAGTAACTCGGTAGGCTCAGTCTTGGCCCATAGCACCCTGCGGCTCATTGCTCTCCAGGACAAAGGCGCTTTTGACCTGGTGCATTTATTCGGCAGTTTCGCCACGATGCGCTACCTGGGACTATTGAACTCTCTCATCAATGCCCAGCGGGCCCACATTCAATTTCTGTTCACCCGCTTTGTGGATGACTGGCTCTACCAGACTCGGGTTCGCCCCGTGGTGACCAGCCGCGTTGCCCAGATGGTTCGCTGGTCAGCCTGTGACCTACAAGATGTTCACATCCAGGCGGAGCAGATCGTAGGAGACCAACTCACGGAGGTAGCCAGCAATCTATGGGTTGAGAGGTTTATGGACAAGTGTTGCGTGGAGATCGGGCCCGAGGATGATCGCAATGCGCTATTACTGGCTGAAATAGAGGAAATACAGGTGAAGTTGCCCTGGCGGCGGTTGTTTGAGGTGGCTTTGGACTTTAAGTTGAACATGGAGTTGGTGGCTCAGGCTTGAATACTCAAGCCCTGGCCAATTTGCGGCGCGGCGCGGTTGCGGGTTCTACGATATGAGCAGATGACCTCAAGCGGCAAGTTGCTGGGTGCTCAGGAAAGGTGATCGGTGTGCAGAAGGGCGGCGGTATCTCGGGCGATCATCAGTTCCTCATCAGTGGGTATGACCAGAATTCGGGCGGGGCTGTCGGGGGTGCTAATATCCACGGGCTGGACATTTAGGCTCAGGTCTTCATTGGCAGTCTTGTCCAGGTATAGCCCCAAATGCTGGAGACCGGCCACGGCGCGTCGGCGCACTTCGGGGTCGTTTTCCCCTATTCCTGCCGTGAAAACTACGGCGTCCAGCCCTCCCATAACCGCCGCATAGGCGCCAATGTATTTTTCAATGCGGTAGCAGAAAATGTCTACAGCCAGGCGCGCCCGACGGTTGCCTGCGGTCACTGCAGCCCATACGTCCCGCATATCACTGCTGACTCCCGAGACCCCCAACAGACCGCTGCGGGTATTGAGCAAGTCGTCTACCTGTTCGGCGGACAGGTCCAGCTCGCTAATTAGATAAGGCACTATCGCCGGGTCCAAATCACCACAGCGCGTGCCCATCAGCAGCCCCTCCAGAGGAGTGAAGCCTAGAGAGGTGTCTACCGACTTTCCGCCTTTGACCGCAGTGATACTGCACCCGTTGCCCAGATGGCAGGTTACCAACCGCTGGTCCTGTGGCGCTACCCCCCGGCGCTTAAGGATTTCAGTTGCCCTCAGGGTGATGTAACGGTGCGAAGTGCCGTGGAAGCCGTATCGGCGGATGCCCTGCTCCTGGTAGAACTCGTACGGCAGGCCATATATGAACGCGTGAGGTGGTATCGTTTGATGAAAGGCAGTGTCAAAAACCGCCACCTGGGGCACATCAGGCAAATGCTTCTGACAGGCATAGATGCCTTCCAGGTTGGCGGGATTATGCAGCGGGGCCAGTTCGCAAAACTCTGCTATGGCTGCGAGTACCTCTTCGTCGATGAGTACGGAGGCCGAGAATCGCTCCCCGCCGTGAACTACTCTATGACCAACCGCCTCAATTTCCTCCAGGGACCCAACCACGCCATAATCCGGATCAGTAATCGCCTTCACTATGTAACTGAGTGCCACTTCATAAGTGGGCATCTCAGCTTCGCGACGGTGGATCTGGCCGGACGAGCGTTGATGAGTTAAGGCGGCTTGCTGACCGCCGTTGACGGCCACGCGATCGGCTAGGCCGGAGGCCAAAGATTTTTCGGGTTGGGTCTGGAAGATTTCGTACTTTACCGAGGAACTGCCACAGTTAATAACTAATACAATCACTTGTCAATTCTCCCGCGTAACTGCTGGGGGCAATCACTCCTCCTCCAGCGGTGGGGGCTGAGTCCGCCGGGTAGTGGTTTCAGTTATCAACGCCTTTCTGGTCTTGTCAATTGTGGCTGAAATTCGGCCGACATAATTCTCCAGCCGCTCGACAATGCCCCGCGCCCAGGTTTCGGCTTCCGCCCTTATCGCTTCCCCATCAATGTGAGCCTGGTCAAGCATTTCTTCAGCGCGCTGCTCAGCCTGCTTGATCACCTCATCACTGGAGACCAGCAGTTGGGCCTGCTGGCGGGCCGCCTGGAGGATATTGGCTCGCTCCTCACGCGCCTCCCGCAGGATCCGTTCGCGTTCCCGGGTCACTTCACTTGCTGTCGTCATTTCTTCAGGTAGACTGGAGCGCAGTTGATGCAGCATTGCGAAGAATTCTTCGGCATCCAGGACTGTTTTGCCGATGAAACCGGGAATGACGCGAGTATACCACTTCTCCCCCTGCTCGCCCATTACTTCCAATTCTTCTAATAGACCGAGAATTTCCATTGATTGCCCTCCCTTATAGTCAGCCTAGGTGCCACAATTGTCCTGCTTGGAGCGCAGGCGTCGTAGTACTGAGGCCGGTACAAGCGCTTCCACATCTCCACCCAACGAAGCGATCTCCTTTACCAGACTGGAACTTAGAAATGCATAGTCCGGATGGGTAACTAAGAACACAGTATACACCTCAGGCGCCAAACGCCGGTTCATTAATGCCATCTGCACCTCGCGCTCAAAATCTGACACAGCCCGTAGTCCCTTTACTAAGGCCACCGCACCGCGTTTCCGGGCATATTCTACTACTAATCCGCTGAAACTGTCTACTTCTGTGTTGGAGATACTGTGACAGGCCTCGGTGGCCATCTCCACCCGCTCGGCGATAGAAAACAGCGCCTGTTTACCGGCCTCGGCGCTCACAGCCACTATGACCTTGCCGAACATTTTGCTAGCCCGCCGGATAATGTCCAGGTGGCCCTCGGTAATAGGGTCAAAGCTGCCCGGGCACAACGCAATATGCTCTAATGATTCATCACTCACTGCCGTTCTCCTTTTGTGTATCCGAATCAACGGTGAACAAGTCTATCTGTGTCTGCCCGAACAACTTAGTCTGCTCCGGCGAGCAGGATGTGACCAGTGGTTCGCTGCGGTCGTGTTGGACTATGACCAAGCCTTGGTCAGCCATTCCCTGGCCCTGGACAATCAGCCGCCTGCCAATCGTCGACAAATCAGCGCTACGGTAAGGCGGATCAACAAATACAATATCAAAGGGACCGTGTTGGGCGGCTATATGCAGCCAACGTTTCAGGACCTGCCCACTTACCACTACTGCCTGCCGGGCCAAATTAGTATTCTCCAAATTGACCTTGATGTCCTCCAGACAGCGGGGATTATTTTCTACAAATACCGCTTGCCGGGCGCCACGGCTGAGGGCCTCGATGCCCACCGCGCCGCTGCCCGCATATAAGTCGGCGAAATTGGCCCCTTCCAGCGCTGACCCCAGGCTGGCAAACAACGACTCGCGCATTGCATCAGTAGTTGGTCTGATAGCCACACCGCCAGGCACGACCAAGGACAGTGACCTTGCTCGGCCGGCTATTACCCGCATTTTTCTCTTCATAGTGTCCAGGCCTGATTCTGTCGGGATAGTTGCTGGAGTCGCCGCTGCAGAGGTTGGTGTTCGGGTTGCTGTAGTTGTGGATCAGCCGCAATCAGAGCAAAGGCGTCTTCGCGCGCCTCAGCCAAGGTCGCCGTGTCAGCCATTAGATCCGCCATCCTCACGTCGGGCAGCCCGTGCTGGCGGGTGCCCGTCAGTTCGCCGGGACCGCGGCGGCGCAGGTCTTCGCGGGCAATCTCAAAACCGTCTGTAGTTCTCTCCAGGGCCTTGAGCCGGTCAATAACTTCAGGGGTACGAGAAGTAGTCAGCAGCAGACAGTAGGCTTGGTGGTGGCTGCGCCCCACTCTTCCCCGCAGTTGATGAAGTTGAGACAGGCCAAAGCGCTCGGCATTTTCTACCATCATCACCACCGCATTGGGAACGTCTACTCCCACCTCAATGACACTGGTAGCCACCAGCACATCCAGATTACCCTCGCGGAACGCTTCCATAGTGGTCTCACGCTGGTCGGCAGGCATCTGCCCGTGAACCAGCCCCAATCGCAGCGTAGGGAAAATGTGGTTCTTCAACCGCTGGAATAGTTGCTCAGCAGCGGTCAAGTACTGTTGCTTACTCTCCTGGATTACCGGGCAGACTATGTATGCCTGGCGCCCTTTCTTCGCGTTGGCGATGATAGATTTGTAAGCGCCCTCGTGGTTGTCGCCGATGATTACCTGGGTGTGAACTGGCTTGCGTCCCGGGGGCAATTCATCCAACACCGATATGTCAAAGTCTCCGTAGGCGGTTAGGGCCAGCGTCCGTGGTATGGGAGTAGCCGACATCACCAGGATATTGGTATGCTTCCCTTTACCAGCCATACGGGCCCGCTGAGCGACGCCAAAGCGATGCTGCTCATCTATCACGACCACCGCCAGGTCAGCAAATTCTACACTCTGCTGAAAAAGGGCATGCGTGCCTACCACCAGCTTCAATTCCCCAGTAGCCAACTGCTGTCGTATTTGGGTCTTGGCATCCTCGGACCGGCTACCGACCAGCAGCGCCGGCTGCAGACCAAGTCCGGCCAGAATGTCACTTAATACTGCCCAGTCCTGCTCAGCCAGGATTTCGGTAGGGGCCATCATAGCCGCCTGTCGCCCCTGCTGCACTGCGGCTAACACTGCTGCGGCCGCTACTACTGTCTTACCTGATCCCACGTCGCCATGTATCAACCGATGAGCCGGCTCGGGGGCGGCCAGGTCGCCCAGTACCTGGCTAATTGTGCGTCGCTGGGCGTCGGTCAGTTCAAAGGCAAGTCCCTGTTGCAGTTGCTCGTCTATGCCGTCAGTGGGTATGGTGGCGCGTTTAGTTGGTCGCTTTATCCGACGCCGGCGCTGCGCCAGGGCTGCCTGCAAGGTGAACAGTTCTTCGTAGGCCAACCGGCGGCGGGCCCGCTGCGCCCCTGCTTTAGTTTCAGGAAAGTGGACTTCTCTGACAGCCTCCTCCAAAGGAGGCAACTTGCGCGCTGTTTGTAGCGATGGGGGCACCGCTCCGAGCGGGATTTGTGGGCAATGCTGTAGCGCCTGATGAATGAGTTTCCGTATCATTACTGCCGAGATTCCCTGCGTCAACGGGTACATAGGCACCAGCCGGCCACTATGGATAATCTCCCCTTCGTCCAGGACTTCCTCTTCAGTAACCGCCAGTGAAACTTTGCCTTTTTGGATGCGGACTTTGCCAGTGGCTATCATTTCGGTGCCTGGCGGGTAGAGATTGGCACGAAAGGTTTGATTGAACCAGAATAGTTTGCCTGCCGCCGTATCATCGGCTACGGGCACCTGGGCGAACTTGATCCGCTTAGCCCTGACCGCACGCCCCGGTCCAGTCACCCGTACACGCACAGTGGCAGTTTCGCGATGCTTGGCGTCCGCCAGGGGAGTCAATTGGCTGCGGTCCTCGTAGCGAATAGGACAGTGCAGAAGTAAGTCACCGATTGTATAGATGGCTAAATTGCTTAGTATCCGGGCCCGCGTGGGACCTACCCCGTCCAGGCTGGTCACTGGAGTATCCCAATGAAGTTCGTCGTCAGAGGTTGATTCAGGGTGGTCGGCACAAGCCGCAGCCGCCGGTATCTTCTGGAGCATCTGCTTAACGAGCTGGCGGCGGTCAGTAGCGGCCAATTCATCGTAGCCGGCAAAGCGGTCAATCAGCCCCTGCAGGTCAGTCGCAGTTGACTCATCAGCCGAGGCAAGGAATTGACTGCGCCAGGTATCTACCAGACTCTCCAGACCCCCTATGGCCGCTTTATTGGTGCAGCCCTGCTCCAGTTCCAGGACCAGGACTTTTGTGAGCAATTCACTGGGGGTGGGTTGCTGGCCTGAAGAAGGCAAGTTTTACTCCTCTACCTCCTTGGGCGGTACTTGGGCTCCTATCTGGTCCTGCTCGGCGGCGATGCGCCGCCCGCTGTGATAGGCGTCATAAATGCCATACGCCCACACCAGCATATAGGCGATGACACCCAGCCCGGCGAGAAGAGCGGAGATTAGCGAAATAGGCGCCCTTCCCATCAGCCATTGAGCAGCTTTGCAAACACCATCTACCGCGGGGATGAGCAGCAGCAGAGCCAGGACGGCGAGGACGACACCTTTTTCATATTCACCGTTGTACAACTGGCCCATTCCCGGGAATAGCGCTGAGCGGCCTGCAGCTACACTGGGGTCTTTATTGGCGGCTCCGCGAAAGCGGCTCAAATCACCGCTCTCCAGAGTCTGACGCTGCTCGACAGCCTGCTGCAATTGGACCAGCACCATCCCGTACTTTCGTTCGGCATCGGCATTAGCCGGCTCCAGTTCCATTGCTCGCTGAAATTCCTCGGCGGCCCCTTGCTTATCCCCGGAAGCCAGCAATACATCTCCCCACAGTTCATGAGCACTGGTACTGTCCGGTGCCCCCTGTAGGATTCTTTGGGCGCAGTCCTTAGCCTCATCCAGGCGTCCGTAATGCAGGCTGCGCTGGGCTTTGTCGTACAGGTCTTCTATTTCCAGATCATCAAGTTGGTCAGAGGTCGCCACAGAATTTCCCCACCAGTTGTAGTGCATGCAACTCAGATTAAGGTGACGGCTCCGGACAAGCGGCAGTGGGCTGCTGGACCCTGGGAGCATCGGCCCACAGACGCTCTAAGTCATAAAAATGTCGTGTCTCTTCACTGAATATGTGAACTACCACGCTCAAATAGTCTAATAACACCCACTGCGCCGCCGATCTGCCTTCGCGGTGGTGGAATCTTATCTGATGCTGCTCCATCCGCTCCTCGATGCTTTCGGTAATCGCGTCAATATGGGCCGGAGAGCGACCATGGGTTATCACAAAATAATCACAGAATGTCATCAGTGGTCTCATATCCATCACTACCACATCCTGGGCACGGCGCTCTGCAGCGGCTTGAGCAATCATCAGGGCACGCTCGCGTGAGTTTTCAGCCAAACCAAATGGCTCCCTTCGGGACTAAGAGTAGAACGAATTTCGTAAGATGGTTACTGGACAGCCCCTCCTGTGTCCTTAAAGTCCTGGCCGAGGACAACTACTATTTCAGGTGCCTCCCAACTATCTGTGGACCTCTTTTCGACCAACTCGGCGCTATTCACCTGAAGTATGTCTTTGGCCTCATTGGCTTGGCCTACTGACTTATGGCTATATTCTATAACAGTACGCTCATAGGTAAAACAATCAGCATTGCCAGTGGTGGTAACCTCAAAGCCGGCCTTAGTCAGCAATTCACCGGCTGCAGCAGCGGCCCCTGGCTGCCCGAAACCGTTCAGTACTTCCACGGTGATCGGGTGACCGCCTGACTGGCTAATATGGTCATCAATCTCATCCATCATCTCAAAAAACCGACGCTCCCTGAGTTCGACGTAAGAGATGCCGTTGATATAGCAACTATCTCCTGGCACCACTGCCGTCATAATCTCTGAGGGGTCCAGATCTTTCAGGATTGTGACCAGTGCTGCGACCGCAGACCATTCCATATCTGTATCAATGGCCTTGCTCAACACACCTGCCACCTTGATCAACCGGGGCAGGTTAGTTAGTCGCAATTTCTGTTGTATTATAGCCCGCAGCAGTTGCTGCTGGCGCTCGGCCCGCTTGAAGTCACTGTCATTGCGGTAGCGGACAAATTGGAGCGCTCCTTTGCCGTCTAAATGCTGCGGGCCCGGCTGCAGATTAATAGTGCCGTAATAGGTCTTCTTGTACATCCTTTTGGGTACGTCTATCTCTACGCCCCCGAGCGTATCCACAATCTTCTCAAAAGCCTGAAAGTCTGCCTTCGCGTAGTAGTCAATAGTGAGCCCCAACAGTCTCTCGACGGTTTCCCGGGTGAGTTCCACGCCGCCGAAGTGATACGCGTGGTTTATCTTATCCAGGCCGTGACCGGGGATCTCGGTGCGCAAGTCCCGAGGTATGGACAACAGTGCCGCTCGTTTGCGCTCAGGATTGAGAAACAGCACCATTATGGCGTCGGAGCGCCCCTGGGCCTCCGCCATATCATCAGCCCCCAAAATCAGGATGTGCAGACGATGAACTCCGGCAAAGGGGTCGGTGACTTGGCTAAACAGGGAAGTATCCGGGCTGCCGGTCCGAGTTGTGGACGGAATACCCGGATGGCTGATGGTATCTACAACTCCCGCCACTCCCACGCCAATAATCACCGCGGCCAGACAATATAACACAGTATCTATAGCCCGGCCCGGTGCTTTCGGCCTCATATGTCTTTCTTCCCTTCGGTTAGGACCACAGCGACCTGAATCTACGACTTGTTATACTGACCAGACTTACTAATGTACTTCCCGACCGCTGGCGGGGTAAGATAGCGAATGCCCTGGCCCTGGACTACACGCTCGCGAATTTGCGTCGAAGAGATGTCCACCGCGGGCATAGCCAGCATTTCCACCTTACTGGCCAGATCTGGTCCCAATACTGCGGTCATCTTTTGTAAATCAAAGCCCGGTCGGTGGGCGGCAATGATCTGGCATTCGGCTACAATGGCCCCGGGTTGGTGCCAGGTGAGTATCTCCAGAACGGCATCGGCACCCGTGATAAAATAGAGTTGAACCTGCGAACCTAATTGTTGCTGAAACGCCCGAATTGTATCAATGGAATAAGAGGGCCCAGGGCGCTCGATCTCTTCCCGGGAGACCGAAAAGTAGGGATTGCCAACCGTAGCCAAAAGCGCCATCGCATAGCGGTCCTCAGCGGGACTGACCTCATAGTCTTTCTTATGAGGAGGAGTGCCATTGGGCACAAATATTACTTCACCGAGTTGATACTGTTGGCGCGCCTCCTCGGCCACCAGTAAATGGCCGTAATGGATGGGGTCAAACGTACCCCCCACCAGTCCAACCCGCTTGCTGGCTTCAGTTGGCGTATCCTCCGGTCGCATTACTGATATTTTACCACAAGTTTCGCCATTAATGCAAATCCAACCGCACTATTCACGGATAATCACGGCTTGACGAACTGAGCCGCTTTTGGTATACTACTTATAGTGACGTGGGGCTGTGGCGCAGTGGGAGCGCGCCTCCTTGGCATGGAGGAGGTCGCGGGTTCGAATCCCGCCAGCTCCACCATTACCTAATAATCCTCAGCAGGCTCAGAGTACCTTGCTATTCTGAGCTTTTTTTGCTAATATAGAAGGGAAACAGTGACTGGTTAGGAAATAGAGTTATCAGCAGCGCGCGGTTTGATGCCAGCGATGCTGCAGACAAGTACAAGGGGATAGGGAGAAACTCTATGATAGACAACTGGCAAGAACTGATAAGTGAAAGCGCTGAAAAGAAGGCTTCAGATGTCTTCTGGAAACCCGGCATGGTGCCTTATGTGCGTCTGCAGGGGGTAGTGAGACCGGTAGAGAGTTGGCCGGTGGTCAGCGAGGAAGACACCGAAGACCTGGCCCGCTCCCTAATGCCTCAGTCGGCCTGGGAGCGCTTTGAAGAATATCCCGAAAAAGACATTGGTCTGACAGTGGGTGACTTTTGCCGCCTACGAATAAATATTTACCGCGAACAAGGGTCTGTGGCGATAGTTATGCGCATTATTCCGCTGCAAGTGCTCACTATTGACGAGTTGGGCTTGCCTGAATCGCTGAAGGATATAGCGATGAGACCCCATGGGTTGGTGTTGGTAACCGGGCCCACCGGCTGCGGTAAATCAACTACACTCGCGGCGATGTTACAACACATAAATGAGAATCGGCGTACCCATATCGTTACCGTTGAAGATCCCATTGAGTATGTCTACCAGGAAAAGAACTCTATCATCAGCCAGAGAAATGTGGGCCTGGACACAGAAGCCTTTGCCGATGCTCTAAAGTACGTTATGCGCCAGAGTCCGGACGTTATCCTCATCGGCGAGATGCGGGATGTAGAAACCTTTAATGTAGCTATGTTAGCGGCCGAGACCGGTCACTTAGTCTTCTCTACGGTCCATACTACCTCGGCAGCCGAGACCATGGAGCGGATTATCCATATGTTCCCTCCGGATGAGCGAGAGCAGATTTGCATGCGGCTGAGCCGCTCCCTATCGGCGGTTATCTCGCAGTCACTGGTGCCGCGGACGGGCGAGGCAGGCCGCGTTGCGGCAATGGAGATTATGATTGTTACCCCCACCATTCAACAGTTTATCGAAGACGGCCAACCCTCAGAGGTGTATGATGCTATTTACGAAGGGGCTCACTGGGGCATGCAAACGATGAACCAGGCCCTATTGGAGTTGTATAAACAGGGCATAATCAGTGCCGAACATGCTATGTTCTATGCAGGCAATTATACCGAGATGCGCCAGATGCTGCGGCGCATTGAGGCGGAACGGAAAGATGCCCAGAGCGCGGCCCAGGAGCGAGCCGCTAAACGTTGAGAGAGGCTAAGTAAGCAGTAGTTGGGGATAGGGAACACAGAAATGGTGAATGCTATAAACCAAGAAGGGATAACGGCGCTGACGACGAAACCTTTGAATAGGTAACATCAATTCGCCTTGTAACTAAGTTGAAGAGGGGTAATGACAATGGCTGAATCAAAGCGAAGAACCGTCAAGGCACCCAGCGAGGTCGCCAACAAAGTCGGGCAAACTCTGGACAGGGAGGTTATGGAAGCCTTTCTGGATGGTTGTGTGAAGATAGATGCCTCGGACCTGCATTTGACAGTGGGTGAGCCGCCTATCTATCGCCGCCATGGGCACTTTGTGGAACTGGAGGGCTACCGCACGCTAACCCACGAAGATATGATAGAAGCGGTGAAATATTATCTTGGGGAGGACAGCGCCGATAACCCTTACTGGGGAACTTACCACGAACGGGGCGGAGCCGATATAGGCTACGAGTTCGGCACGAAGGCGCGCTTCCGGGTGAGTATTTTCCGCCAGCGGCAACATCCGACTATCGCCCTGCGGCTTATCCCTTACGGGATACTTACCTTTGAGCAATTGGGCCTGCCCAGGGACCAGGTTGAAGAACTGCTGCACAAACCCCGTGGCCTGATATTGCTGACCGGACCCACCGGTTGTGGCAAAACCACCACAATTGCCTCGATGATTGACTATATTAATAGCGAGCGGGACTGCCACATAATCACTATTGAAGACCCTATAGAATACTATCATGAAGGCAAAAGGAGCATAATCAACCAGCGAGAAGTAGGCATCGACGTATCCGGTTTCGCTGATGCAGTAACTCACAATATGCGGTCGGACCCTGATGTAATGTTAGTGGGCGAGATGCGAGATTTGGAGACGATGCGCGCCTGTCTGCAATCGGCAGAAACGGGCCACTTGGTCTTGTCCACCCTACATACTGTTAGTGCCCCCAAGACAGTAGATAGGCTGGTTACCGCGTTTCCTTCTGAGGAGCAAGCAGAAATTCGGGCGATGACCTCTACTTCACTGGCGGCAGTATTCTCCGAAGAACTAATGCCCCGCATTGATACCGATGGCCGAGTTGCCGCCTACGAGATAATGATTGGTGAGCCAGGCGGCTCGCCCGCCATTGGTAGCCTAATCAGAGAACGCAAAACCTCTCTAATGAGGTCTTATATTCAAGCCGGAGGGGTCTTGGGTATGCAGTTGCTGGAACACCATATGGCTAGGCTGGTAGGCGAAGGTAAGATTGCCTTTGAAGAAGGTTATAACCGGTCTAACGAAAAGACCGACTTCCTCAATTTTGTAGATGATAACCTGATACCCGATAGGTATCGGCGTGAGGAGGTACTGTCGGCCGGGACGAAAGCTTGAGTTTGCCCTTCGTTGACAGTCGCTTAGTGGCACATGCTGTTTCCTCGTTGCCCGAGATTCGGCGATTCTGGCGATTCAAAGTAGGGATGGAAGAGGTCAAGGCAAATGGCCCGACGCAGCCGACCACCATCTGGCCGACGCACTGAACCTATTCAATGGGCCCAGGTGGTGCCCGGATATGCCAGCACCATTTTGAAATTCTCGCTTCTGGCGATGCTGTTGGCCATCGGTTATCTGTTGTATGGCATCTTTGGAGGCTATCTTAGCCAACCCGCTTCTGAACGCGTCGTCGCTAACATTCGCCTGATGGGCCAAGTGTTGATCATTAGTGGCAGCCTCTCAGCCCTCTGTCTGATTATCATCACTTTTGCAGAAATAGTCTTCGCTGTTGCAGCCGGCATTGTCGGGTTAGCAATGTTGTGGGGTACCCCCTTCCTAATTGCTAATAATCTGCGTGACCCCACGAGTGAGGTGGCCGGGGAGATCCACTTATGGGCAACCGCGACGGGCAAGGCTATTATCTTCATTGTTAGTCTGCGGCTGTTGTACGAGATATACTTGCAATTGACGCGGGGCAGTGAGCGTCGTCGCCGTATCCAGAAGGAAGAGGTGGAGACGGCTGCACCTCAGGCGAAGAAGACTGAAACAATATGGCCCTGGACGCCGTGCTGGCAGATGCCCTTTTGTCACACAGCCATTAGAGACTTATGCCCTGCCTACAAAGCCCATCGGACCTGCTGGCGCTATGGCAGCGGCTGCAACTGTGACCCCAACTTGGTAGAAGCAGTGGTTCGCAGTGGCGCCGGGGCTGGTGGCGCCCGTGATGCTGGGACGCGGCGCGTTCAGGAAGCATATATTCGGTCAGATTTGGAGGCCGATACTGTCAGGCCACAACAGAAACGTACTATCCCTTGTAGTAAATGCGCCATCTACAACGAGCACCAGCGGGCCAAGTACCGGGTCATCAACCCCATCGCTATCATCAGCACCATTGTGGCCCTTATCGTTTTGTATCCTCCGTTAATGACCTTATACCGGGGGTTTGTCGCTGCCAGCGCCACACTGGCCAGTCGCTTGACCTTTAGCAATGAGATTGATCCGAGAACATGGTTTGAGTATCTGGATACTCCTACAATCCGCGTGTTCTTCGTCATTATCTTGGGCCTGCTGATACTGTCTTACGTACTGCGGGCAGTAGAATGGGCCATTCTGGTCAAGAAGATATAGTCGCGGCCTGGCGGATCTGCACAGGACCCTAATTCCATTAGTACTTATGTCGTGCGACAGACAACTACATGCCACAATAACTGGACGAGTCCAGGGAGTTGGCTTCCGCTTCTTTGTTATACGACGGGCCACCCAACGCCGATTGACCGGCTGGGTGCGTAACTTGGCGGGCGGTGATGTGGAAATCGTGGCCGAAGGCTCAGCCGATGCTCTTTCTGAACTATTAGCCGACCTGCGCGAGGGGCCACCTGCGGCCTGGGTCAGGAGCGTTCGGGTTGATTGGCGGCTCCCCACTGGTCAGTTTAGTGACTTTCACGTCGCGCCAAGTTCCTACAGATAATGGTTGGTGCGGAGACTGTCTGCTCGTAGCAGGAGAGAAGTTATGCCGGCGGATGGACAGCGAGTACTATTGGTAGATGATGACCCCAAGATTATTGAGGTCTGCCAGGAGGTGCTGACCCAGGAGGGCTATGCAACTGTCTGCGCCAATACCGGCGCCGAAGCTCTACAGGAGGTCCGTCGGCAGCCTTTCCCCGCCGCAGTAGTGGACCTGGTATTGCCTGATGTCGACGGTCTGGACGTAGTTTCGGCAATTCGCCAGGCCGATCCAGAAGCAGTAGTGGTCATCATAACCGGCTTCGCCTGTCTGGACTCGGCCATTGAGGCGGTCCGTCGTGGCGCTTATGACTACTTGCGTAAACCTTTTGGGACGGCTGACTTAACTAACATCCTGGCCCGGGGACTGGAACATCGTCAACTCATAAAAGAGAATGAGCAACTGGTTACCAGGCTAAACAGGCTCAATCAGCAGCTTCAGCAGAGCAAGGTCCGGCTGGAAGACAAGATGCGTATCGCTACCGAAGAGATGGACGTCTTTATTAAATTAGGCCAACGCCTCTCCCAAGCCCACGATCCTCAAGAAACTGCGCGACACATACTACAAGCCGGCATAAAACTGACCGGGGTCGACAGTGGCGCAATCTTAGTGGTAGACGCAAGTCTGGGCCGCTTGTACCCCATTGTTACCACCGGCATAACCGCCGAAGAGCTGACTGCCAGGCCGCTGGCGATAGGAGAGGGCATCCTGGGAGAGGTGGCCTCCTCGGCTACCTCTGAGGTTGTCAATGACCTGTTAGCCGACTCCCAATTCTCGGAAGACAACCTGGTGTACGCGGGCATTCGCTCAGTGCTGGCCCATCCGCTGGTGGCCGACCATATGGTCGTGGGAGTTATCGCCGTCTTTGATAAGCCCACCCCACCCTTTACCGAGAGCAATCTCAATCTGATAGCGCTACTGGCCGCCCACGTCAGCCCAGTGCTGGCGGCGGTGGTTATCCGCCGCCCCTCACCGCAACACTACCCCCCCGACCAGTTCATTGACCTGGAAAGCCTACTGCGATAGGCCGCTACGCCGTTGGAATGGTATCCCTGTTGCCTTGTTCCCGGGCAACAATGTCCTTCTTATTAGCTTTCTTGCATCCAGTCGGCAGCCTCAGTACGGTTGACCGTGAGGCTCAGAAAGGGGAGGGGCGGTGCGTGTGGAGTATTGAAGCACCGTTGCCCCCACCTGGATATTGTCGCCGTCTCGCAACACTTGGCGAGTGATAGGACGACGGTTCACCATAGTGGCCGGCCCACCCAGATGGGATAGAATGTAACGGTTGCCCTCTATCGCCACGCTGGCGTGCTCGGGGGCTACCGCAGTATCTTTGGCCAGACAAATATCAGCCTTAGGACTGGAGCCGATGACAGTCGGCGAGCGGTAGATAATGAACTGCTTGCCGGTCAGAGGTCCTGCAATAATGGTCAGCCATGCCTCCTTACGGATTTCCTCCACCAGCCCGATAGCCAGCCCCGCGCAAGCGCCCATCACGGTCATTCCTACCATGCGGCTTAACTCGCCGCCGATGGCAGCTCCGGCAATTTGGGCGAGGCCCACTGCCACCATAGATAGCGGGTCGAACAGAAATCCCCCTACGAGTCCCCCGATAGCGCCGCCGATTAACCCATTTACGATCTTGCGGGAGGCGCGCATCATCACGCCCTGACCCAGGCCGACAAATAGTCCCACCACTGCCCACGCAAAGGCACGAATGCCGATCTGCAGTATGAGATTGCGGCGTGGGTCACCGCCGCCCATCAGACCGTATACTAACTGGCCCAGCGCTCCGCCGAAGGCGCCACCCACACCGCCAATAGCCAGGCCCAGCAGCCCGCCCTTATAAGCCTTCTCCCACACCGAAGAGACAATTCCCTCCACACTACCCAAGGCCAGGCCGATTAGCCCACCCAGTATGGCACCGAACCCGGCCATCGCTGCGAGAATTGCCACCATCCCCTCGTTGGTGGAACGGTCGGTGATAAACGGTTCCTGGATGAGCCAGGCCAAGAAGCCGCCGATGGCGCCGGCGATAGCCATCTGCAGGACCACCGAGCCAATAAGTCCACCGGTCAGCAGGCCCTTTTTAGCCATCGGCAGCGCCGCTTGCTCGACGGGCGCATAATCTGGGCCAGAAACGGCCGCCTGAGGCCACTCCGGGACATCTTCCAAATCCTCTGGTTCAATGACCAATATCTCATCGTCACCAGGCTCCACCACCGGCAGCGGCTCTTCCAGATCCTCTGCTGAGATATCCAGAATTTCCTCGTCGCCCTGCTCATCTTCCGGCATCCCTAATCCTCCTATCCTTCGCCCGCCGCTACATCGCCGGTATCCTGAGATATTGTGGCCACTGCGGTTTCGGCTCCACCAGGCGGCAGTGTGAAGTCTATGGTTCGGGAACGGCTGTGGAGTTCTTCTTGGGTGCGGAGCCAAATAGTTTTGGTAATCCGCACCGGCACGCGCAGCCGCCCCGCCACTGCCTCATCGCTGTCGTTTATCATCAATATGTACAGCCTGTCCTGGTCGCGGAAACCCTTAACGATCACATTCTTCTCGGTGCATTTAATATCCGCTACTTCCGCGCCTTGCACAGCCACTTGCCCCAGTGTGGCCAACTCTTCGTTGATTGTGGGGAAGTGCTCCCATAGTGGTGTCGTGGTCAGGTCCCAGCCCGGGTCGCGCAGGCAATACCAGAATATGCCTTGTGCGCCGTCCATTAACGCCAGATACATCATCGTCCGGGCCTGCTGAACAGTGGGCTGAGTAGACAGGTCGACGCTCCACCCGGCTTGGAGCAGGGCCATTAGTCCCTGGTCGGGCGCAACAGCGCTGCGGCCTCGGCTTACGAAATCACTTACCAATGACAAGGGCTTATTAGGTAGAGGATAGGGGTCTACCTCCAGGACATCGCACAAGGGTGCCCACCGCTCATACTGAGCGGGATGGGCGACGGTAATCTGCAGAGGTTTAGTGATGGGGCTCGCCCGTAGGCGCAAAAGCATCTTGGCAATTGGAGCATAGAGATCGGGCCGCAGGTCGGGCTCGTCTACCATCTTTAGCATTAGCACCGCCGGATGGCGCTCACATTCTTGAAACCACTGCGGTGAGAGTTGCCGGTCTTCCAGCCCCTTGGTGCCGTCAGCGAACAATGGCACCACTACTTTCAGTCCGGCTTCGGCCGCCGCATCAAGGGCCGCCTTGAGTTCTTCTGCATCATCAGTGGCCGGCCCCTCTATACAATTGAACCCCACCGCAGCTACTTGCGAGCAGTCCTCCATATTGACGTGGTAGAGGCCGATGGGGAAGAAGGGCTGGCCGTCTACCATCAACTGACCTTCAGCCGAGAGATTAGGAGACCGCGAGTCAATCGGCAAAGCGACCAGGTGGGTGCTTCCCTGCCGGTGTTTATTCTCGTCGGCAACTACCAACTCATATACTCCGGCTGATAACTCAGGCACATTTAGTATCGCTTCAAATTGCTGGTCATTGGCCCGCTCCAGGTTAGCTGCCACTGGTATCGTCTCGGGCTCCAGCAGCGGGCCGTGGATGTGGAAGTGAAAGGCAGGCACCTCTTTGGTGGCCCGCGTCAATTTCAGTTCTAAGGCAAGTTTAGATTGCTGTGCGGCGGGGACAGTGAGGTGTTGCGGCTTGACTACGACCGGCGGGGGAGGCTGAACCGTACTGAATTCCACATCATCAAGCCATGCCCTGCCCGGACCTAAGAGTCGCACTATGATTGCGGCCTTTGCCGCAGTCTCGTCGGCCGGCGCGCTGACCTGCACCTGCTGCCAAGTGCCGTCGGGCGCTGTGGCCAGTGTGCCGTAATAACCGCTAATGTTCTCGTTATGGGCATCATAGAACTCAATCTTCACCGCGGCCATCGCCGATGGCTGCTCCTGGGCTCCCCGAGCATAGGCCGCCAACTGATATTGGGCCAGAGGTTGTACCGGGGCAATGCCCTGGGCCACCCACGGATTCTGATTGTCCTGGCCAGATAATTGCAAACCGGCCTCGCCACCGTGTTTCACTTCCTTATCTACTAATATTTCTCCCGAACTGGCCTGAATCCAGCCGGTTAGACCCTCCTCAAAGCCAGGATTGGTCAGAGCCACCGGCTCAGCCGCACTCACGGCCATCAGCCCACCTACTAGGCCACCCAGAATGATAAGGCAAAGCCGACCGAATACGCTTTCAAAGGCTGCGATAATGGGTTTCAACTATAATCTTCCCTTCGGCGTTGTAGCCAGTTTTGCAATTCCTCCAGGGGCCAAGTATTGATGACCGACGGGGCCTCAATCCAACCCCGACGGGCGGTAGCTATACCATACCTCATAAAGTCCAACTGGGAAACAGCGTGAGCGTCGGTATTGATAGACAGGAGAGTCCCGTTGTGCTGAGCAAAGCGGGCGTGGATGTCGTCCAAGTCCAGTCGTTGTGGGTAGGCGTTTATCTCCACCGCCACTGCCAACTCCCCGGCCGCTTCTATCACGTCGTCTAAATGAATACCGTAGGCCTCTCTCTGCAATAACAAGCGACCTGTGGGATGGCCCAGAGTGTCTACCTTACCTGACTCCAGGGCTTCAATAATTCGCTGCGTCATCTTGTCAGCATCCGGGGAAAAGCCCTGATGAACCGAGCCTAATACAAAGTCCAGCAAATCAAAGACCTCTTCAGGCACATCAACCTGGCCGGCGTTGAGTATGTCGGCCTCCAGGCCTGCCAGAACGCGGAAGTTGATGCCTTCATCTTCATACTGTTTATTCAATTCATCAATTTGCTGGCGCTGCTGCTTGATCTCTTCTGCGGTCAGACCCCCGGCTACATTCAACACCGGCGAATGGTCAGTGATACCGATGTACTCATAGCCTCGTTGCCGGCAAGCCTCGGCCATCTGTTCCAGAGTGTTGTGGCCGTCGGAGCCTGTTGTGTGCACGTGCAGATCACTGCGGATGTCTGCCAATGTAATCAGATTAGGAAGTTGACCGCTCTCGGCGGCCTCAATCTCTCCCCGGGCCTCCCGCAGTTCCGGGGGTATCCAGGCCAGTCCGACCGCCTCATATACCCCTTCTTCGGTTTCGCCGGCTATTCTCTCTTCCTTTTCTCCTTTGCTCTGCTTGAATACGCCATACTCGTTGATAGTCAGGTCCATCTTTTGGGCCCGCTCCCGCAGGGCCACATTATGGTCAGCCGAGCCGGTAAAGTATTGCAATGCGGCACCGTAACTGCCGGGCTCTACGACCCGTAAGTCCACCTGCCGGCCTCCGGGCAATCGTCCACTGACTTTGGTTTCTCCCGCCATAGTTACCTCAGCCAATTCTTCGCTTTGGGCGAAGGCATCGCAGACTACAGCAGGCTCCTCGCAGGTGGCCAGCAGGTCCAAGTCGCCGACCGTCGCCTTACGTCTACGGGCGCTGCCAGCCATCTCAGCCTTAAGTACCGCCGGATTGCTTCGCAACATCGCTATGAGTCGCTCAGCGATCGGCAGAATATCCCCTAACAGGGCTCGCCGCGTACCTTGGCGGTAGACTTGTATATTATGCAGGATTTTCTCTTCACTCTTCGCACCCAGCCCAGGTAGGTCTCGGAGCCTGTGGGCCTCGGCTGCTTCTTCCAATTCGTCCACCGAGGATATTTCCAATTCATGGTAGATTAGGGCAGCAGTGCGTGGTCCCAGACCGGGTATCCTTAGCATCTCCAACATCCCGGGCGGATATTTCTCAATTAGTTCGCGGTGATAGGTCATCTCGCCTGTCTCCAGCAACTCAGCCAGTTTCTGAGCAATACCTTTGCCAATGCCAGACAGGTTTTGCAGGCCCTGTGTGCCCTCCTCGGTGAATATATCGGCTACTTCATCGGCCAGGCCTGCTACAGTCTCAGCCGCCCGACGATAACTGCGCACACGAAAGGTATTTTCGCCCTCAATCTCAAGGAAGTCAGCAATCTCCTCCAATATTTGCGCTATCTGTGCATTTGTCATCTGACTGATTCCCTTCCCTAAGTCTTTTCTGCCAGCGCTGGCAGTTCAGCCAGAAACTGCTCACTTTTGGGGTGCAGATCCAGATGATAGGCAATGTGCTGGCGCAGTAGGTCGGTTATTTGCTGTCGGGTTTGCGACGAAATCCTCAGCCGCCCCAGGCGGTCAGCCGGCATATTGAGTAGACTGCGCAAAACACCGCGTGTAGGCTGGGAGATAGTCCGCCCGGATTGAGGCAAGGGCTGACAATCATCACAGACTAGCCCACCCGCCGCCGCCTGATAAGTTGCCGACCCGGTCAAGGGCCCTTCACAGACTGCACATCTATCCAACACCGGAGCCAGGCCCAACTCTGTCAATAGTTTCAAACAGTACGCCCACCCAATTACTTGGGGATCATTGGCGCTTGCCATCGCCGCGAGACTGGCCTTAAGTGCCTCAAATAAAGAGGGGTTAGCCAGGCCAGGTTCAGTAGCGGTCGCGGTGAGTTCGGCCAGATAGCAGGCATAGCCATAGCGACGCACCGGTCGGCGCAACTCATAGAAACACTCAATTACCTCGCCCTGAGTAAGGTAATCAATCTGCCGCCCTTTAGCAAAGAACAGTTTAGACAAGGTCAGAGGTTCAACTAACGGCGCCAATTTACTTCGTGGCTTACCGATACCTTTGGCCACTGCTTCCACCTTACCGTACTCGCGAGTATAGAAGGCGACTAACCGCTCAGTGCCCCGATATTTCTTGACGGTAAGAGTGATGCCAACGGTGCTGTAAGTTCGCATGCCGACCTCGGTTTGGGTGAAGATCTATAGGTATCTATTCAAGAACTCCACCGCACCGGCGAAGTTAATCTCGTGGCCGCCGTCGTGCAGTTCAATCTGTGCCCGGTCGCCGATTCCGAGTTTCTCATAAATTCGCTTTAACTTGCCAAACTCTTCGGCTGCCATAGGCTGGTAGACCGCCTTGTCATCCCTGCCCGCTTCCACAAACACACATCGGGGACAGATAAGCGAGGCGATGTCACTATCGGAAAACTCCAGAAGCTGCCCGTAGAAGAATTTATCCTCCTCGTCAGTATCAATATATGCAGTATAGTTCTCCCCGCCCGAGATGACCATTTTTTGCCAGCGCAAATTGAAAAATGCCGAGATGATCGTCACCTTGATCCGCTTCTCTACGGCCGGCAGCCACAAGGCGCTCTGTCCTCCCTGGGAGAGGCCGTACATTCCGATGTGTTCGGCGTCTACCTCGTCCAGGGCTTGGAGATAGTCCACTGCTCGAGATAGCGAGAACATCTCTGCCCCCATTAGTCGCTCACCCATTAGCATGGCCTTCCGATACAGAGGTTGCCGCTTATCCTGAGGCCCAATCATACGGGGCGCAATCACCACGTATCCCAAGCGGGCCAGCCGCTGCCCGAAGCGGTGATAAAGGCCCTCGTCTGCTACAAAGCCGCAAGCCAACTCTGGGGCGCTGCCCAGGCCATGTTGGACCAAAACGGCAGGGCGTGGCTGGGTAATGCCCTGAGGGACCAGCAGCAAGCAGTCGGTTTCTATGTCGTCAAAACTATGCAGAGAAACTCGGTATACCGTAAAGTCATCATTTTCATACAACTGCTCGCGGCGCGGGTTCAAATCTTCTCGTGGCCACGGCCAGCCGCCCATAAGTTGGAGAAAATGCTGCCGATTCTCCTCGACCGAGGCCTCGTAAGCATCCGGGGTAGAAAAATCTCGGTGCCAACGCTGAGCGATCTCCTGATCTGATTGAGAGCAACGCCGGGAATAGTATTGATCGTAGCTGTTCTCCAATCTCGCGCGCAGTTGCTTGATTTCGTCAGCGGGGATTATGAAATCTGTCGTTGAGTCAGTCATTCTGGCTCCTCCAGTCGTAGCACTAATGGCTGCAATGGCTCCAGCGGCACCTTACACGTTCCGCCGGTGAAAGACCAACTGCCACCGGGACGAATTAGGTTGACAAGTTCGCCGGTGGCCACCGGCAGGCTTAGTGTCGCCGTATCCGGGGCATCCCGCATATTCAACGCCCATACATAATGCTGGCCCTGCCATCGTTTATTCATAATGGCCACGTGCGCATTTTGGCAAGACGCCCCTTCACTAACTCGCTCTTCGGATGTTAGCACCGGCGTCAACTCTCGGATGGTATGAACCACTTCTCGCACTTCCTGCCACAATGGCTTATCAGATAGCAGGCCGCGAATGTCCTCATCTGAGCCACCGCTGCGCACGGCGGTTCCCCAGAAGCCCAACCCGGTTGCTCCGTGCACCACGGCCGAGTAGACTGAATGACGAAATTCGGCTGGGGTCGGGTGGACATGGTCGTTGCGCGGGTGAAACACTTGCAACGTCTGCCAAATGGGCCGCTGGCCCCGGGTGGCAGCCAGCAGCAGCCGCGTCGAGTCGGCCACGTGACGCTCGCGGTAGTAGCCGGACGAAGCATAAGGGTCGGCGCCGAAGGCGTCGGTAGCAAGGGCATAAGCGTGGGCGTCGGCCCAATTGCTCATAATGTTTATGTAGGTCGGATGATACCGGTCCATTTCGCTGAGAAGGTTAACCATATGCTCAATAGCCGTGGCTTGCTCTTTATTGTCAGCGTGCGGCTCATCTTCAACAAACCACCCCAGTAGAGGCGCTTCATCACGGAAGGCCTCAATCCTGCCGGGAGCCTCCTGCGACCGATAGATATGGGAAGGTCGCAGGATGATCCGAATACCCAGTTCCTTGGCTAATTGCAGTCGCTCGGGGGTTAAGTACTTGGCGTAGGGCATCAAGACAGCGTTACAGCCCAGATCGTGGGCCAGAATGAGATCGCGCTTGGTCCAGATGTAAAGCGGGAAGAAGGGCTGTCCGTCCACTATTAGCACATTATCCCAGCGAATCTTGACTTCATTGGGTTGGGGCATACGCCGTACCAAGGGCACCCGGGCAGTAGCCACCTTTGATTGATCTGGCCCCAGCAGTTGCACATTCAACTCCATTTGACCCAGGGGCAGATCGGTTAGGGGCAACTCCACCATAAAGGGAACGTGCTTGACGACGCGGTGGATGTCAAGCAGCGTCTGGTCAGCAAATTGAGCCTCAGGGCTGCGTATCTGCAACACAGCACTGCTGCCTTGAGGCAAGGGCTGCCCTAATAGCCGGCCGCGGACCCGCGCGGTCGTCTCGGTAGTATAGTAGTTGCGGTCGGTGCGTAGCAATAGCGTGCCCCGGGACACTGCGAGAGCGAAAGTGCTGGCGGTCCGGGCTAAAGGCACGTCGCCGTGTGTTCCTTCGTCTGGCACTTCCCCGGCTAGCCAGACCTGGGCCCAGAAGTAATATGGACCATCTTTGGGAATGCCCACGGGTACCGGTAGCATCTGCGCCCGTTCGGGATCGCCCCGGGTGAAGTCCACGATTTCGCGTGATTTGACCCCCTCCGGTCCCTCTGCGATGAGTAACAGTTCCAGGGGTTTGTCGGCTACAGTGTGGCCGCCCGTCACGGTTGCCTGAACCTGAGCCTCGCCAGTGAACAGAGGCTCAGGGAGTTGTAAGGTGCAGCGCAGGGCAGAGGTTATCAGGCGACTGAGGCCGGTCAGTCGGGCAAAGCGGGCCGGGACATGAAAATTTCCAAAGGTTGGCGAAAGTGCCGCGTTATCCGGACCGATGGCTTGCCCCCGACAGATGTTAATGCCCCATGTGTCCCGGGGCGGACAAGCGGCGACCAACGCTGCGAAAGGAATGCGGACTTCGGCTGTCCAGTTATCTTTCCCCAACGCTGTTGCCACGGTCCATTCAGCATCCCAGGGCTGACCCATGCCCTGCTCCTGAATCTTATTGCTTGCCGCATCATAGCCCAGGTGCAGGTACTTGCCTTCATGCTTATTCAGTGACGGATCAATAAAAATCTCAATATAGCCCCAACCACCTTGGGTCCTTCTCTGGGCACTGCTCCGGACCCGGTCCATATTCTGCGGCCAGAGGCGAGTGGCCAAATATAGACAGTCGTCCTGGTACCCCAGCCACGCCTCCATGCGAGGTTCGTTGGTAGCCTCGCCGGCAAGTGTGTAGAAGCGGTCAGTGTGGTAAGCATCATCCCACGCCGACTCGGAGAGGTCGCCGTCGAGTTTCGGTGTAGACTGTAAGGCGTGAGCCGGTATGACCGGCGGTGCGGGCAAGTCTGTTGGCCGCCTTATACGCGTTTCGCTACCGCTGGGCAGGTGATGGACTGAGACATTGTCCAGCAGGTCTGCTCCCGCGCCTGACGAGCCGTATTGCCGATAGAAATACAGACGATCCGTTCCGCTAAACCAGCGGTAGTCGCGGAACTCCATATCCTCGCCCCGCTGCTCGCCGTCTATGAATAACTGAAAGCGCCGTTCGTCCAGGTCCACTATTATGGTTACCCGCTGCCAGGTGTTCGGTTGGAGTTTGCCCAGGGCAGTGGGCTGGTTGCGGGCATTGCGACTGGTTATTTCGGCCTCAGGCCACTCAGCCATTAGGTATGGCCCATACTCAATGGGCTGTGGATACCCAAAGTCCACCGGTTCGCCCAAGTCTGGTAGGTACAGGCGCAAACTCCCGCTGCGCGCGGGCAGCGGATAAAGGTCAAACTGAACTCGCAGATGGCCACTGCTGACCTTGTGCGGCCATTGTAGCCAGTAATGCTGCTCGGCCTTAAGCACATGTCCGCCCTCACGGGTGTGGCGCACGGCGCAGGGGAGTTCAGGCGCTTCTTCACGGATAGTTGTAGGGATAAAGTGCCAAGAGCCTGGGGTAGCTGCCTCAAATTCGGACTCAAAGTCGCTGGCGTACAGCACTTGAGCATCTTGCCAGTCATCAGGCACTGAGGCAGATGTCGGGGCATTCTCGACATTTAGGGCTTCCGACGCAGCCGGTACTAACTGTATCGGTAGGCTGCACAAGCCCAGTAGTGCTAACATAATCAGACGTGCCACTATTCTGATTGTGTCGCGGCGCTCAGGCACAAGTAGACAAACCTCCTTGTGTTCGGCAGGACAGACCTAAATCCAGAATATCTGATTGCCGGTCCCCCCGGCAAGTTGGTCAATTAATAGCCACACCGTGTTACACGTGAACTGCCCGCAGATGAGGCCCAGGAATATCGGTCGCATGTACTGATACCCCTTCATACCGCCGTAGCGCAGGATGGTGCCTTTGACTAACCAACTAAGGAAGCACGTGAACCAAATATTGTCCATAATCCACACACTGCCAATGCAGTAGCCGATGGGGTGAAACGGCCAGCGGGGGAAGCGGAAACGCATCGCCGCCAGTAATATGTATATGCCGGCCCCGACTGCGGTTATGACCAGTCCAATAATGCTGGGTCTGGGCTCTCTCACTATCCAGTCGGCTACCCACTTATATTGGGCCACAGGCGCTCCCTCAAAGAACCACTTGTTCATAGTAACGCCGCCCTGCTGATAGGCGCGAGTCATAGTTAGCCACATTGAGGAGACTAAGGCTACTGCGATGGCAATCACGAAGCCCCAGAAGAAGCGGTGCGGCTTGTGCTCAACTACCTGGGCCATCTTAAGGCTGTTGGCTGCCGAGCACATAACAAAGGTACGGATGTCGCTGCACCAGACGTAGGTGAGTCCTAAGGCCAACATGCCCTTCGGGCCCAACGGTCCTATCCCCAGCCATCCGGCCACCGACGCGGGAGCAATAGAAGGGGCTACGGCCTCGGCCATACCGCTTTCGGCGACGACGCGAGTCAAACCGATGAAGAATACGAACGCCATAAGTAGAAACAGAGGGACCACGACTGGCGGCATACCGCTGGCTGCCAGCCACCAGCCTATTACTATCAGCCCAGCAACCATCACCCAAAAGGCGAACCGGTAGGATACAATTTCGCCGGCATCGTCTTCCCGATGACCTCGGCCCATGGCGCGCTCCCAAATGATTTTCAGATGCCTGCGGGATATCCACAGATTTGAGCCTACTAAAGCCAGAAAGGCACCTGAACCCAAGTACTTCAGCAGGGGGTCGCGAGCCCCGTATATTCCGAGATTCTCACTACTGACGATGCCCAAGAACTTCACAATTGCCGTGCCCATTTGGGTCAACAGATTGAAAAACCATACACTGAAGCTGGTCTCTACGCTGACCAGATAGAAGAAGCCCAGCATAGGAAAACTGAGCCGAAAAGACAAAGACCATATATCCTTGACAACGGTTACATTGCTGGTCAGGTCAATAGCAGGTACTCCGGGGAAATAGTGATGGAGTCCTCTCAATGTACCCATCAAAAAGGCAAGAGCAAATCCTATCCAGAAAGTCCCGCGCAACAGTATTGTCGGTCGGCCGCCGCTGTCGGCGCCGGCCAAGGCCAAGGGCAAGTAGGTAAGCGGATAGGCCAGCCGCTCGTTATCTACCCATTGCTTGCGCAGCAGCACCATCATACAGATCATAACCAGGTGCAGACATAGCAAGAAGGGAATCCACGCGCCCAAAGCCGGCAGCCAGGCTTGCCACGGCACCTGGGCACCTGCGGGCAGACCCTCATATAGATGGCCTATCACCGGGCTTCTCGGAGCCGCACCCCGGGGGGCTAACCAGGATGCCAGATGCGGGAGTATCACTTGGTCCCATTTGTTTTCGGGACTGGCGTAGTAGTGGGCGCCGGTCGTCAGGGGGATAATCTGCGCCGTCACGCCCATAGTAGGGATAGCCGAGGCAACCACCATCATACTGTAAATAGTGATAATCTCGGCGGTGGTTAGGGCCAACTTTTGGCGAAATCGAACCAGGAGCAGATTGGGACCGGCGACCAGTAGAAATAACAAAGCGACGGCCGCCGGCGTGCTGAAGTCTAAAGCCATATACGAGCCGCGCAGCACGTGAATCGCATACGGCGCCAATAGCCCAATGGCCGCCGAGCCAACGGCCCCCAATAGTAGTGAACGACCTGTTACGGCCCGCGCGAGCCGGCTTGATGTCGGCGAGGAAGTTGGCATCTCACCTTGCTTATCGCTGCCGGTGACTGTCACTGTAATTATCCTCTTGCCTTATCCGCATCTTTGGTAGCTATCAACCCGGAGCGGCCAGCCGTCCCCCGATTCTCAAGATGAGCTGCAGCATTAATATCGCCCACAGTAAAGTCATGCCTGCGGCTACTAACATCCAGGTCCACCGTGAATTGGTCTGCCTTTCATCATATATTTTCCAGACCGATAGCGCTGATAGAAACACACCCGCCCCGATAGCCACCACAGGCAAGACCACTGTCGGGGATTTCCTGGCAGGTGATAGTTCGGCTTCCAAGGGGGTTTCGGCCAACCGCTGTACCGTCGCCACCATCGGCTTGACGAGATACACCGGGATTAGGGCTGCCAGGATCAGCAAGCCGATTAGCAGTCCTACCGCTACCACCCACCACGGGTCTTCTTTCGTATCCATCATCTATTGGATTAGGCTTGCGGTGCAAGTTGGCTCAAACTGGTCGAGCAGATGGTCACTGGCCCGTATCCTGGACTTGGATAACCTTCACACAAGGAACAGTGTAAAGGTATTTGCCCATGGCTAATACGCTCGTGCCATTCATAGCCCCTAATAGTGTTACCGGTGGATGCGAGCCCAGGTATTGGTCCAGGGCTGATTGATTGTTGGTGAAGTCCAAGGCCAATTCTTTGTTACCGGTTAGGCTGGTATCGGTATAAATCTCAGTCACGGCGACTCGCTGGCCCTGACGTGAAGGGATGATTACCCACCCCGAGGTGGTGTCGGCCGCCACTGAAACCACGGTCTGACTGCGAAAGAATAAGGCCGTCGGCGATAGACGAGCGATATTGTAGGGCACAACCGGAGTCAGGCGAATAATTACCGAGGCCACCAGTAACAACCCCAAGACAATTGCATAGCCATACTGTTGGGTCTCGGAGCCGATCAACCACCAGGCTACCAATCCCAGCAGGGCTAACCCGATAATATCCACCACTATGCGTAGGCCGATATGAAAGCGCAGGTTGGTAGTACTGGTCTTTAGACCTAATTTGTCCTGGTTGTGAACAATCTCATCTACCGCCCCATATTTGGGCATAAGGTCTGCCAGAGTTACCGTAAGGTATACTACGGCGCAAAGTATGACCACGACCCCAACTAATCTTGTCATAGGTGAACACCTCCGAGGTCCAGGGAATACGGATCAGACTACGCAGGCAGACTAACGGGCTGGGCCGATTGGGCCGATTCATAGGCCGCCAGGGTTATCTCCAACGCCTTCAGTCCGTCCTGACCAGTGATAGGGACAGGCGCCCCGGACTGCACGCAGTCCGTGAACTGCTCCATTAACACGTAGTTTGGACTTTCCGCGTAAGATGTCCAGTTGTAACTGTCGTCCGGATTGTGATAGTAGTCCAAGTGCTCCAGAAATAGGTCCAGCCACAGGTTACCACTTTCGCCGATAATGCACAGGGTCGCGTCGCCCCAGATGGGATAGTGGGGTGGGCGGGACCAACTGCAATCTATGCTTCCGATACACCCTTGACTGAATTCAACGGTTACCACTCCGCTGTCCTCGACAGGAAGCTCGGGCTGGTAGACCGTATCCATCTCGCAGTAAACTGAAGCGGCTTCGTCGCCAGTTACCACCCGCATCAGATCAGCGATGTGCACCGTATGGTCCATTACTGAACCGCCGCCCGCCAGTTGTTTGTCCGTGAACCACCCTCCGGGATTGCGGCTCCGGTTAGTCCCTTGGATAGCCAATATTGGGCCCAGTTCTCCAGCGACAATCATATTGTTAGCCTCAATAAAAGCCGGCGCGAACCGACAGGAGAATGAGGTCATTAACTGAACTCCTGCCTCCTGGCACGCATCTATCATCTCTTCAGCATCTGCCACGGTGGTAGCAATAGGCTTCTCACAGAGCACAGCCACGCCCGCATCGGCGGCTTGCAGCACCTGTTCCGTGTGGCGAGCATTTTCAGTGGTCACCACCACAGCCTGTACATTGTCCAGCAACGCCTCATCACTATCATAGTAGGCAATGCCTAACTCGCCGGCGACTCGGCGGCCCCGCTCGGCGTCATCATCGCTGACTCCGACCAGTTCGGCAGCAGGCAGATGCTGCAGGACGTCGGCATAACTGTAGGCGTGCATGTGAGCGAAGCTGATTATTCCTATTTTTACTGACATTGGTATCACTCCTCTGGATTCTTTGTCCACACGTCGGCATAGCGACTATTACTGATATTCGACCACTTCGCCCGTCTGGGCGGACTGCAGGCCCGCCAACGCGACCTTGACTGCCTCCAGGGCCTCGGATACGCTCACTGGCGGCGGACCGCCGGTCTGTAGTGCTTCAATAAACAACTCATCCTCCATTAGGTACGGTGATTTGTAAGCGGGACTGGCCGGCACTTGCACCTCGGCCGCGCCAGTCCCCTCGGTGGCCCGTTTCTGCACGGTCAGGGTCACATTAGCGGTGCTATCGTGGGCCAGTAGACCTTCACTGCCGGTGATCTCAAAGTTAGTCCTGAACAGTCCCAAATCAGCCCACGAGCCCTCCACGTGGGCAATGGTCCCATCGGGGAAGCGCAAAGTACACAACGCATAGTCCAGTTTGGGCATATGTTCCCACAGCCCCTTCATATAGATGCGCTCGGGCTTGCCAAAGGTCCACAGCAGCCAGTCAACGTCGTGGATAGACATATCCAAGAACACCCCGCCGCTGGCCTCAAAGTCCTGAAACCAAGAATGACTGCCTCTGGGCATCGTGTTTATCCGTGTCATCCGGACCATACCTATTTTGCCCAGTTCCCCACTCTTTATCATCTTTGTGGCCTGGGCATACTCGGGGAACAGCCGCACTACATGGCCGACCGTCATAGTAACTCCCGCCTCCGCTACTGCGGCCATTATTTCCTCGCCCTGCTCTACAGTGCGGGTCATCGGCTTTTCACAGAATATATGCTTGCCCGCCTGAGCTGCTTGCACACAGTATTCGGCGTGGTAGGAGGTAGGAGTGGTCACTACGACGACATCAATATCATCGGCGTAACACTCCTTAGCATCACTGGCTACCTCAGCGCCCACCTGTTCACTGCACTCTTGAGCCGCTTCGGCCACGACATCATACACCCGTCTCACCTGGCAGCCGTCAATCTGAGCAAAGTTGGCTACGTGCGACTTACCCAGAGTACCGGTTCCTATCACTGCTACATTCAACATAACCGCCAACCTCCTTAACAGTATATCAACTATGGCCCAATTATATCACTTTGCTACTAAGTTTGCATTTCTCCACCTGATGAACAAATCCTTCTTTTCTGGTTTATTTTGAAGAAGGAGTTTGTGTCCCACCGGCGAATAGACCACCATACGCAATCCGAAGACACCATAATCGGCTACCTTCAAGTCATAGCCTCATTCATTGCAGAACCACTCGCAGCCCATTGGGCAATTGCCCTGAAGCAAATCTCTGTACCATACCGAACAGTGGCTTAATAGCCCTGGGCAGGTGAGAGACACGTGGCGACAAGCATCGGAGACATAATTACTATCGGCGAGCCCCTTCGTTCAGTATCACTGAGTCAGTTATCCGCTTTGCGGAAGGACCTTGACCAACAGAGCACGGGACTGTCTCTGCCTGTCTCTTCGCAACTCCAGCAGTTACTGGGCGATTATGTCGCTGAGGGAGACGAGGCTGAGGCGGCCCTGCGCCGCATTTTGACTGCGGTGACTCAGTATGATAGTAACCAGGGAGCGGCGATATTAGTTCAGGGCCCGCCGCGCTCCGGCAAGTCTCATCTGCTCACTGCTGTTACCTTGCTGTTGGAATATCCGATGGCCTGGTCTGCCTTCTTGGAGAACCACCCTCAATTCCAGGACTTACAGCAGCGAGTGCCGCCCCAATCGGGCCCGCTGGTCGTGCCGGTCCCTTTAGATGAGCATCGGGGGGATCAGGAACATCTGGAGGATATCCTATTTCAGCGAACTGAGCAGGAGTTAGCCCGAACCAAATACGACTTGGCCGTTCCGCTGTCCCCTCGGTCCTATTCAATGGACCTCATTCAGCGCCATATGATCCCGCGCTATGGCACCCAACTCAATGAGAAAGCCCGGCAGTATCCCGGCGGATACACCACCTTCGGCCAACTCAAGCAGAACCATCCCGACGAAGCGGTAAGCATAGCCCGCCAACTTGCTCGGCAACTGGGCTATCCTTTGGATTTCCGCCAGTCGCGGACGGAACGACTCTCGCGGCTCTCCCAGATAGTGGCTGACCAGAACCTCCGGGGGGTGGTGTGGGTCGTTGACGATCTATCGGGTTTCCTGGCCAGTGTCGACTCCAAGGCCGTGCACAACGATTGTGGCTTTCTGGAATTCCTGGGCCAGCGCAGCAAGATTGAACCGCTATACCTGGTGGTGGCATTAGAAGAAAGTCTTGAACAATTTGCGGGTCTCGAGCCGTATCTATTAGGCAGCCTCCAGACCCTATATACTACCATCAGGCTGCCCGCGGCTCAGATGCGTAAGGTAGCCATGCAGCGCCTGGCATCGTCACCACAGGATCGTCAAAACATTCAGCAGGCCGTGGCACAAGCCTACGAGGCCTACCAGGATGCCTTTGGTGAACCCACATTCACTCTTCCCGAGTTAGTTGATACCTATCCCCTGCACCCTTTAGCTATCCAGAGCCTGGAGACAACAGTGCAAAGGTATTTAGGTACTGCTGATGGGTTAATACGGCTGGTAACGGCTCCCGCCAACCAGGGCGGGTTGAACAATTATCGTGAGCGTGATTGCTGCCGACTGGTGGGACCGGTGGAGATTGTGCCTTTTCTTCGTTCGCTACTTGATTCTCATCCTCAGGCCGCTCCCTACTTCACTGAGATCGAGGATTTCTACCAGAGGAATATCTCCCAAGTAGTGCCTGAAGATCCTGACTTGGGCCTCGATCTAATCCGGTGCCTGATAGTATTGCGCTTGGGCAACGTGTCGGCCTCGGCCAACATTATTGCCGAGAGTTTGGGTCTAACTGAGGAAGGCAATCCTCGGGCGAATCCAGAGCGGGTCAGACAACTGCTGGAGACTATGCGAGTAATGGGCAGTTACGTGGACGTCCGCCGTGGTCCTGACCCGGCCTCTTCAGTATATCTGGTAGATGCCTCTACCAATCTTACTGAGTTGATGCGGCGGCGGCTGAACGCCGTGAAGGCAACTCTGGCTGATGATGACCCGCGTCTGTGGCGGCGGATAGTCACCTGTAACGATAGCCCCAATTTCCCCTTGGCTGAACTGACTCGCAGCCAACTTCAAGAGGTGCTATGGAACAATAGCCATCGGACTGTCAGAATAGAGACAGCGAATTTGGCCACCTTGACGACTGCGCAACTGGCTGCCTACGTGGTTGAACTGGGTGACCCCGCTACCGCAGAGGACTGTCGGCTTTTTGTGGCCGAATTGCTGCGTCCCCAGCCGCAGATGAGCGCTTGGCCCCCCGCCCAATCATCCGCACTGCACTCCCGGTGGGCGGCGGGCTTGATAGCCTGGTTGCCTCGGGCTCTAACTCCGCAGGAGGTTGACGTTGTCAAGCAGTGTGTCGCCTGCCACGCATTGCTACATCAACCGGCCCCCGAACCTGAGTTGCAGGCCGCCTGGCGCAGTCGGCTGCTGGAAGAGCGCATGACCGTAGACAACCAGGTTCGCCAGATCACTCAACAAGCCTACTATGAAGGTCAGATAGCCACGCTCACTGGAGAGGCAGTCGGGGTGGAGGAACTGAACGTGGCCAAAGGCGACTGGGCAGCGACTCTATCCGCCGCCTCCCGGCCGGCCTTATTGGCTCTGTTCCCTGATTTTCCTCCCATTGCCCCACGCCGTCCGATAACTAGCCAGGAGCAGGTGGATAAGTTAGTCAGCCAGGTAATTGCAGCAGCCCCATTGGAATCTGAACCCGAATCGAATCTGCGCGAATTATGCGACGCCTTCCTGGTGCCCTTAGGCTTGGTGACCTATGAGAATAACACTATCCAACTCCAGGTTGCCAACAGCACCGTAGCCAAGGAGATAATGCGTTTAATCCGTCAGAGGGACCAGACGCCGCAGCATAAGCAAGGACGGGCCTTGTCCTGTCCCGACCTGGCTCAGCACCTGCTAAAATCCCCTCTTGGGTTGAGCCCGCAACTGTTCGAGTTGGCGGTAGCCGTCTTGGTACGGCTGGGCTATCTGGTGGCTCTGGATGAGTCGGGCCAGCCGCTGCGATTTCGGGATATCGAACTACCCTTCAGCAGCAAAGTTCAGTTTATCGCTCGGCCGCCCCTGCTGCCCTTGAGCACTTGGCAAGTGCTCAGCCGCCTGGCGCGTATTCTCCTTAAGACCGGTATTCCCGGCCCTGATTATGCGGTACAGCAGCATATCTGGGAGCAACTGCTGCTTGAGCGCGAGCGACAACTCAACCGCCTACAACGGCTCCAGGAACAACTCGAGGAGGTGTGGCACTCGCTGGGTCAGGCGCCCGAAAAATGGCAGCAGTCAGTAACCGATGTGAATGATGCGGTTGAATTCTTCGAAATGATTGACCCTCACAAGCATAGTGCGGCTGGCCTTGATGAGTTACTCTCACGCCTGGAACCGTATATGACCGAAAACCATGGACCTCGGCTATTAACGGGGCTACTGCAGCGGATTGATGACTTAGGAGACTTCCTAACCGAGGTGGCTTCTGCTTTAACTGCCGTCAAACAATACATTGATAGTGTCGAACTGGGAGTAGCCGCTGATCCTGATCTGGAAAAACGTGCCCAGAGCCTGGCTGAACTAATTGATAGTGGTGAGGAGGTCATTGGCCAACAACTGGCCTTCCGCCGCTATTTGCAGAGATTCCTTACGACTTACAAGCGCAAGTATCTGACCTGGCACAACCAAGTATACGGTAATCCTATTTTCGAGCAGTACCGTTCGGTCCAATCCACTGCCGAATATCGCGCCCTGGCCCAACTTGAGAAGATTGATATGGAAGTAGAGCACAATGCGGGGCATGTCGCTGAACTCATCAACGAGTGCGTAGCCCAGCGCTGTCGTTATCCGGATTTGGCAATGGGTTTGGACCGACATCCTGTCTGTCCATCCTGCCAGTTGGTATTGGGGAAAGCGCCACAACTCCCTTCCGTTGATAGTTTGAAGGCGGCAATAGGCCAAGGTCTGGAGGAGTATGCGCAGGTGTTGTGTCAGCCTCAATTCCAACAGCAACTGCTCACCTATGCCGCCGTTCTGCCGCATCGGGGCGATATACCTGAGAAAATCAGTAACATCGCGCAACTGTCCGTCCCGCCCACTCCCAAGCAGATCCTGACCTTGTTTACTGATGACGTTGTGGGGCACATCAATCGGGTCCTGGTCGGAAAGACCCTGGTTCCCCGCGATTTTAGGGAATTGCGGGACGCCTTAGCTGGCCGTGCCTTAACTAAGAAAGAGGCCCAGCAGTTGTTCAAGACCTGGCTGGAGGGTACTCAAGGACCTCTTGACGACGAGGAGATACTGGACATCGAGGAATAGGCTTTACCTTCCCACCTACCCCCAGCGCAGCGCGGAACCTGTTCGCCACTGCCAGCGTCAGACTAACGGTCAGTATTGTTGTGCTTAGTGGTGTTATGGTACAATACAAAGTGATCGGGGAAGTTATTGGCCGAAAACAGGGTGGGTGGCTGGTAATGTCGTACCAAAAACTGATAGGCCTCAGCCTGCTGATTATTGTTATGGCAGTGAGTTTTGCCTTGGTGTACAATTGGCGCACGCCACCATCCCACACTTCATTGCCGCCGCCTGCGGGCGAGAGACCCGGGGTGATAGTGGAGCGGCCGGTCATCAAACACACCGAAGAGGGCAAATTATCCTGGCAACTGCGCCTCAAGAATATCCATATATCTGCTGGTGGGCAGAATATCACGGCTCAGGGCGTGCAGGAGGCTCTCATCTATGGCGCTGAAGGCAAACCTATCGTGCGGGTTAGTGCCCAACAGGTTGTTGGCAACACGGCCCAGCGCGACTTTGAAGTGGCTGGTGATGTGCGCGTGGTCTCGTATCGCGGTGCCTTGATTACTACGGATAAGGTTCAGTGGAGCCAGGGCGAGCAGGAAATAATCTGTCCCGGTGAGGTCACTTTGAGCAGTCGCGACGCCATAATAGTTACCACCGGCCTCAACTACTATGTAAATCAAGACCTGGTGGACTGTCCTAATCAGGTCACTATGTGGGCGGGCGACAATAAGGTCGTCGGCCAGCGGCTGCAATTCAATGTGGAAACGGGTGACTTCACCATACAATCAGTGCAGATGATATTTAACGCTGAAGAAGCTAAGCAGAAGTTGCGGGAGGCGATGGGCGGATGAAATATTTTTGGCTGATCCTGACTGTGCTTGTTATAGTGCTCTCAACTGTCAGTCTAATCATATCCCCGGGCCTGGCTCAACAGCCCGCGGACTTGTCCCGCCCGGCCGGCGAACAGCCCAAGGAGCCGGCGGCAACCGATGAAGAGACCGGTGCCGCCGATGAAGACGCCGAAGAAGAAGAGGACGTAGTCCGCGTAGAGCATGCCGACCAACTGAATTGGGATGCCACCGAGAAAACGGCCCACCTGTCGGGCAATGTAGTTTTCTCCCACGAGGATGTCAAACTCTACTGTGATGAATCCTGGTACAACGACCGAGACGAAACTGCTCGAGCCATTGGGCACCTGAAGGTGGTCGATCCCGAGACTACCATCGTCGGCGACCTTATCACTGCTGACTTTGACGAAGAAAAGATGGTAATCACCGGCAATGTCCGGATGGTTACCCAAAGGAAGAAGAAAAAATCGTCGGAGGAATCCAAGCCCGAGGAGCAGCCCAGCAACTCGTCGGAGAGTTCAGAATCTGCCGAGGCAGTAACCACTTCGGGGGAAGAATCCGAAGAAGAGGAAGAACCTGAGAAGCTGAAGGACTACTGGGAGAAGAAAACCACTATTACTTGCCAGAAGATAGTCTACTACTACGCCGACGACGTCAAGAAGGCACTGTTGTATGGCCCGCTAAAGGCAGTTCAGGAGGACAAAACTGCCTGGGCTGATGAGGCCGTCTATGAAGACCTGAAGGACACGGTCACTCTGACGGGCAATGTGCGAGTAGTGACCGATGAAGGTGATGAACTGCGCTGCCCCAAAGCGGTAATCGCCATTGAACAGGACTGGATTCGCGCCGAAGACATCAGCGGCCTGTGGCTGCGCCGTAAGAAAGAGGAGAAAAAAGAAGAGACCCCTCCGGCTCCTCCTGCCGAGACACCAGCGCCATAGTGCGCCGGTTGGCTCAAATGCGCCCGCGTGTGCGATGAGGTAAGTGCTGCATCAGTCTCCAATTGCGAAAGGAGTAATACTATGGCTGCGCTGCGCATTGCGATGGTGGGTGCTGGCCCAGGGCGCGGGCAGAGTTGGATGTCAACGCTGAAGAAGCTCTCTGAGCCCCCGGACCTCTATGACTTTTGTGCTCTGTGTGAGGTCAACCCCGAGCGGGCGAAAAAGAGCGGGGAACGCTGGGGGGTGCGTGCATACACCGACCTCATCAGGATGCTCCAGGAGGAACAACCCGACGTCATCCTCAACGGTACGCCCCCGGACTGCAACCCAATGGTCGTCGGTGTGGCTGCTCGGCGGGGAATTAACGTCCTGACCGAGATTCCCATTGCGCCGACGCTACCTATTGCCGATTTTATGATTGGAACCGCCCGAGAAAACGGGGTGAAATTAGAGGTTACCGAGCAGGTCTACCTCTGGGCCGAGGAACAACTCAAGCGCAAGATTATTGACGCGGGATTGATCGGCACGATCCATCATGCCCGACTATACTATACCAACAAGGCTGACTATCACGGCATCAACGCGGTGCGGATGCTGATTCGCAGCGACGCGCGGCGGGTGCTTGGCGTCACCGGCCATGTGCCTATCCCCACCTTCACCCACTTTACGGGCGATGAGTTGAGCCAGGACCGCTGGGACCACGCGGTGATTGAGTTTGACAACGATATAGTCTGCCTCTTTGAGAGTCCGCCCCGCGCTCGGATGAGCCGGCGGTGGGACATTGAAGGTAGCGAAGGACAGTTGTTTGGCGAAGAGTTGTACATTGGCTCGGAGACCGATTTTGAACGTTATCCGTTTATTACCGAGTATACGAAGGTCGGTGGAGAAGAAATCCTCGACCACGTACGGGTGGATACCGAGCCGCCGATTGTCTTCGTTAATCCATTCAAGCAATATCGGGCGGCCGACAGCGACGAAGTAGCCCGGATGGAACTGCTGCTTGGTTTTCATAAAGCGGTCACAGAAGACAACGAGCCCAAGTACGGACCGCTGAATGCTCGCCGCGACATTGAAATCTTGTTGGCGATGCGCGAAAGTGCGCGGCGCGGCAGCGTCTGGATGGAATTGCCACTGACCGAAGTGACCCCGCTGGAGAAGCAGATGGAGGAGGAGTTCCGCCGGGTGTACGGTCATGATCCTCGTGATGTTGAGGCTCTCACGGCTGTCAGTTTCCCGCAGGGCGGGGTGCGTTATACCATCGCCGGCTGGGACTGATGCATGCATTGCTGGTAATGATTCCATAAGGGAGGCCGCTTTTATGAGACTATCTCACGACCCTGACAATAACATCTGGGATTTCGAGACCGAAGAGTTGACCGGTGTCCTTCAACCTTACGGGGAGCGGCACGGTGTGAAGACCCTGGTGCACAAACCCACCGGCATTGATGTCGTCCATCCCGAATATGACGCATTGAACCTGTTTCTGCTCTTCTCTACCAACCTGTGTATGGGGACAGCACGCGAGAAGGAGCGGACGGTCGAGGCGCAGGAGGATGGCGTCTTAGTCCATTGGCCGCCCACCGATGAACACAAAGCCGAACTGACCGCGCGCTACCAGTTCCGGGAACCCAACATCATTGACCTGACGGTCACTGTCCGTTCGGACTGGGTCTATCCGGCCTACGAGGTGTTCCTGTCCAACTACTTTGATCCGGCAATGCGACCCTACGTCTACGTGGAAGGCAGTCCCTATTCTGACCCTCCCGACCAGCCCGAGTGGATCGCCCCGGTCGTCAACGATGTGTTTCTGGGCACGGGCCTGGTGTTTCCCCGCGATCAACACGCGACCCAACTCCCTGTGGACGGGCGCTGGAATCGCATCTGGGCACTGTACCAGTGGAATCCGCAGCGCTACTACGCGCTTCCCCTGATGTTTCAAACTGACTCCGACCGCCGCGTGGCTGCTGTACTTATGTCGCGTCCTGAGGAATGCTTCGCCGTGGTCAGCGGGTACGACAGCGACAACTTTGGCGACCCCTTCAAAGACCAGAATCCTCTGTACCTGTCGCTGTTCGGCCATGACTTGGTCCCTGGCGACCAGCGCACGGCTCACGCCAGACTCGTGGTCACCGACCTGGACGAGGCAATGTCGCAGCCGCTGGCGTTGTATGAGGACTTCGCGGATTGATGGGTCTATGCGCCAACTGCTGCGACAATTCCCCGAATCCTACGTGCGTCATCTCGTGGCTAATTAGCCTGACTCCGTCTGCGGTAAAAGGACGGTCCCATCCGGGGCGGTAGTCAGGAATGCAAATGCCCAGCCGCCACGATTAGAGCCTACTTCGTTGCTAAGTTTCAGCACCACACCATTGGCCCCAGTGCGCAGGGGAACTTGCAGAGTTTGGGCGCGAAAGGCGTGGTGGTGGCCCAAATCCAGTGGGTCATCGTCGTTGATGCGGATGATCATGTGATCGTCCCAGGCGAGGCGCAGGCGAGCGGTCATATCAGTGGGGGCATTCAGAATGCACCTTGCGATGGCTACGACAGTATGGGGGAGAGGTGTACCCCGTTGGTGCGGGCGAAACACATGGTTGAAGTCAATAAAACCGTGAATGGCGGGGCGCTTCACCCACCGGGCCGCGTCACGCCCGGCTTGCCGTGAGCCTTCAGTCAACCACGGCGAGTCCGGCTCGTGCAGTCCATCATAGGTCGCCTCGGGGTTCAACTCTGACTCAGCCGGAAGTACTGATTTCATCGCCTGATTGTCTTTATTGGCGAAAGGCCCGCACAACCACCATTCGCCGCTGTCAGCCAAGGGCAAATCGTAGGTGCCTCGGGGCAACTCACTGCCTGGCAGTAGCAGCGGCCAAGAGGGCATCTTGAAAAATGGCCGCACGGGCTTGTTCTGGTACCAGTAGACGGTGCTGCAGATATCGTTAGACATACTCCCAAAGCGCATATGTAACGACTTGCCGAACGCAATAGGGTCACGCTCGAAAAAGCGATAGCCCACGAGGCGCTGAGCCGGCCGGGACTGGCCGACATCCTCATGCACGTAATAGGGCATGGCTGCGTACAGATGTGTCTCGGGAGGATGCAGCGCGCCGCCGTAGGAGGTGCCGAAAGTGTCCTCACCGCCGATGCCGCGCAGATACGCAGGGTGCTCGCCGTCTCCGTCAATGTAGATATTGTCGGCGCCACCGTGGCTCCAGCGATCAACATCGTCCATCAGCCTGACCCCATAAGCGAAGCCTATCAATTGTCCAGGACCATCGGCATCAAGCATAATAAAATCTTCGCCGTAGCGCTGTGTAGGCATCTCCCGACGCCAGCGGGCGCAGAACCGTAGCGGCTCGTCGATCTGCTGGTCTGGATAGCGCTGCCAGTCAACCATCAGGTAGACATATTCTTCCTCACCGGCTTCAAACTCCACGCGGGCTGACTCGGCGAAAGGCATAGGGAAATAGCAATTGTAGCCGCTTTGGGCTTTGACTGAGAGGTAAACTGTGTTCAGCGGATACCAGGTTTTCCCATGCATTACGCCGAAGAAGTCGCCTACCGGCGATTCCACAAAGGGCACGGCGGCGTCGTCGAAGAAAATCCGGATGATGATGTGACGATTCGCCATCTCCTGGCGGGCGGTTGCTACCCAGATGTGCCAGATGCAGCCCGGGCCGTCCAGTTGGGCGAAGGTCTGCTTACTATCGGTCTGCAACATCCTGCTGATGCTGACGCGGTCGGACACCGCACTCGGGGGAAGATGCAAGTTCATAGTAGCCGTGCCCTGTGCTATGAGGTTAGTACAAGCGATTGATCTTTTCGGCATACAAGGCGGCGCGGATATTCTGGCACACTGCTTGGGCTTTTTGCGCGGCGGTCATCTCCTCCAGGGCCGCATCCTCCGGATAGACAGTCACTACAGTTCGCCCCCGGACAACTACTGTCGGATGCTCGTCGCCTTGCCTAATCCGAAATTCGTAGGACTCCGCGCCCTCGGCCAATAACTTGGTAAGAACTTGTACAATCCGCTCGCCTCGGGCTTTCGGCTCCTCGTCGCCTGGAGCGTAGTTGTACACGAAGATTTGCTGCTCCCACAACGTCACCGCCCAGGCCGATTGCTCACCGATTTGTGTCTCTTCCAGTGTCGGAGGCTCCCATTTGCTAACCGCCCGCCGATTGATTTCTACATCTGCTTCTTCTAATTGTTCCAGCACTCCTCGTACCCGCTGGGGACCATAAGGGTGAGTCTGGAAGATGCCCAGTTGCGGGTCAGGCCTGCGGCGTTCCTTGCGGGCCAGCCGTTCCATAAAAGTCAGAAAGCCAACCGGGTTGTACTCATCGGTAGCCAGTAGGTACTCAATAGCATTATGGTCTGCCCGCGATTCAATTTCCAGGGAATATTTGGACAAGATGCCTCGCGTGGTAATCTGGCCGGCGTAAAGTGTACCATAGACCATCTCATCTCCTCGGCCCAGCACAATAGCCGCCACCACGGCGGCGGCCGTAGCCATAGACAGATTCTTGGCCCGTTTCAGCTGATCCAGGGCGTCATAAGTACAGTTATGGGCGATCTCGTGGGCCATTACCCCCGCCAGTTCGGCATCAGACTCAACGGCCTCAAACAAGCCCTTGGTCACATAGATGTGGCCGCCGGGACAACTGAACGAGTTGACCTCGTCGCTGTCAAGCAGCCGAATATCGTACTCCACCTCAGGACGCTGGGTATGAGGCACAATCGCCGCTACAATAGTCTGCGTCCGCTGGAGTGCCTCTTCGTCTTCGTACCGCGTATATTCTTCTTCAACCTGGGCGACAGCCTCGGCCCCGATCTTCTCCTCATACTCGGCGCTCCACTCCCGCGCCACGGCCCCATTGACCGACAGCAACAAGACCAGAGCAACAAGTAAAACCAGTTTTTGACTTCTGCGAATAGTCATTGCCCCTCCACACTTATAGACGCTTGGCAGACCACAATGTTCCCGAAAAACTCGCCCCTGCTACTGATCAGGGAATACCATTACCCGCACGCAGGGCAGTCACCCGATAGATTGTGACTTCGCCCTGGGCGAAGACCGCCTCCAGTTCAGGCAGAGAGAGTCCTGGGTCAGTCAGCCCAGCGGAAGCGGCCCCAGAGGCACTGCTGGCCATGCCCTGCTGGAGTATACGCTCACGAGGGCCGTAGAATACTAACCTCGCCTGGGTGAGAGCCAACATCTGACGCTGCCGGACAGGATTGTCCCCCGAAGAATAAAAGTATCCCACCAGTTGAAGCGCTTGGCGGAACTGAAGCGTCTCCGCCCAATGGCCAGCCACGACTGTGCAGGGAGCATAGGCGGGGATATGGCTGCCGGTAAGCGATGACGAAAGGATGACGTCTGCCTCCGAAGTATTGTTGCGCAGCCATTGCAGTGCCGCCATTTCATCGTCGGTCAAATACACCGGCGGCACCAGGTAGCGCAGCAGGTCCAGATTATTGACCGAGATATGCTCCAGACAGTCCACGACGAAGAATATATTGGAAGGCATAGTCATTATCGCTACAACTACAATGAACACAGGCGCTGACAGCCATCGCTGCACGACCCGGCTCAGGACTTCAGTTAATCCCACTGCCGCCAGCACACACAACGGCAAATGCAGGCCCTCAATCATCTTGCGCTGAAACGCCACGGGTAAATACAGCAGTGTAAATCCCAGCACTGCCCAGACAACGAACAGCAGCAGGTCTGGGGAAGACGGCGCCTTCTCGCCCAACCCTGATCGTCGCCGACCGGCCCTAATGACATAAACCGCTCCGACGATTGCCAGCAGCAAGACCAGGCCATATCCGACTGCATAGTCCACCGGCGTTGCGGACAGAGTTGGATTTTCCATTACCTTGGCCCGATAGGCCGGATCAATGTGGGCCGTGTATATCCCCCACAAGGGAGCAGGTATCCCCAGCAGGACGATCAAGCCGTACCGGCCCACAGCCTGAGGCCATGATAATCGTCCTCGGGCTGCGGCTATTACGAACCACACAAGCAGCGTCAGGTAAGCAATCAAAATGTCGTAAGTGTGGACATTGCCTAACACCAGCAGCAACAGTCCGCAGGCAACCGTGCTGCGCAAGCCCGGCTCCCGCGCGGCGCGCAATCCATATCTGAATACCAGGCACAGCAGCCCCATACTGATGACGAAAAGTGGGTTCAGTAACGTAGACAGAAAAGTTATCGCTTCGGGCTGGGCCTGCCAACCGGTGGCCACGTCCATAGGATGAAGCGACAATTCCGCCGCCAGCGGATTATCAGAGGCCCGCACCTGCAAATATACAATCCAGCCTAAACCCGAGGAGACAGAGACCAACGCTAAGGCAGTAGCGCGGATACGGCGATTCTGGGTTAAGTCGGCCACCAACAGGTAGAAGCCATAGAGCAGAAAAATTCCGCCGACCAGCCGCGCGCCGTGGAAGACAATTATCGGGGCCAATCCGGTTATGGCGCAAATATGGCCCAGCATCACCAGCAGTATGTTGAAGAAGTGGGGATTCTGCTGTTTAATAGTGTACGGGTTACGCAGCAGCCAGCGGCCCTCAGCGGCTTGCCGTATCCATGACAGATAAACATTACCCTCGTCCCCACCCCAGATGAAACCGACAAAATGATGATTAGGTGGGGCCAACTGCGCAGCCCGAAGATACGGCACAGTGGTGATTACAACCACCAACAGAGCCCAGACGAGCACGAATACTATCTCGCGGCGGGTGATCGTTGGTTTCATTGCTTATTCAGAAATTCCCTGGCTACTTATCTCACTCCGTGTAGGAGCGACATTCCTGTCGCGATGGGATCGGGGCACCCTTCGGCAGGCTCAGGACAGAGAGGATGCCCCTCCTACGGTGCATTATTGATGCCCCTTCGCATCAGAAGACCTACCAGTATTGAAACGGCAATAAGACTAATGAACAACCCACAGAGTACAGTAGCCGGATAATAGGCCATAAAGACGGGATGTTCTCCCTGGGGCACCCTAACCTGACGGAAGACATCGCGATACGTCTCAATGTCGGTCGGCTCTCCGTCAATAAAGGCTCGCCAGCCGGGGTAGTAAGTGTCGTGGACCCAGGCGGGACCTTCCCAGTCGTGCTCTATGCGCATTTCAATACTGTTGAGGCTTTCGCTGGTTATCGTCGCTTGATTCTCAAAAACATCAGACCCCGGCCGTGCCATTGCCCAAACGCGTAAGGGAGCCGATTTTTCGTACAAGTACACACCTTCCCCTTGCCACTGGAGTCTTATCTCTTCAGATTCTATCGGGACAGGGGACACAATCCACTTGACCGCGGCGTCATGAAGCAGTCCCGACTCATAGTCCTCTAACAGCATCATATTGCCGTTCTCAATTGGCGCTGGTTCGCCGCCTTCAAGTTTGCGGGCAAAGTCAAAGTAGTTCTTCACTGATAGCGAATCATAGCCCTGCACGCTGTAGTAACCGTAAACGGTCGCCGAATTGGGCGGCAGCAGTGCCTGGGGCGTGTGAACCAGGCTCCAGTTGGCCTTCGGAGTTATCGTCAGCACTCGGTCCTGCGGGCCCCAGTGCTGCTGAATCTGGCGGATGGCCTCGGTGGTTGGATATACCCTCTCGGCTGGAGTCAGGGGTAGAAACTCCCGCCCCCAGGGCCAGAGTTCACCAAGCAACACTACTATCAGGATTAGCCCCACTATTGTCGCGAGAACTCGTCGCCGGCCGTGCGAGCCGGCCACTTTGCTCATCAAGTGGTCTAAGCCTAATGCTGCCAGCACCGCCACACAGAGAGTATATACACACAGCAGCCGGGAAAAACTACCGGTCAGGCCCAACTTCGGCACTGCAAAGTAGACCAATTCAGCCACTGTGCCCGCCATGCTCATAGATAACACTACGAGGATAGCGATCGCAAAGCCGCAACTCCACCGATCCCGCCGCCAGACAACGGCCAACAACACCAGCATCAGAGTGCTGATCCCAGCGAAGCCACAATGCTCACTGTAACTTATCCCTCGGTAGTTGCCTCGGGCTGGCGTGCCCAAGGCGTTGGGTGCTACGAAGGTAGCAAGTTCAACCGGCTTAAGAGCACGTTGCTGTTGGAATTCCCATCCCGCCAGGGTGGGTTTCTGACCACCGCGTGGGGAAAGATTGCCCAACTCCACCGTCGGCAACAATTGCCCCATACCCAGAGCCAGGCCCAATGCGGCCGCGCCTACCATTGGCCACAAGCCCCGCCAAGCGGTATGACGGGCCTCTCGCCCGTCGGCTTCGGGCGCAGGTAAGACGCCTGTCCTACCAAATGCCAGTCTGACTAAACCGTAAACTGCTGCCGTCAGCCATACATAAGCAGCAATTTGCATATGCCCTGCCAGCAACGCCAAACCCAAGCACACGGCAGCCAGTACCGTGCCCCAGCGATTTTTGCCTCCTATGATAAGTTCCAGACCCACCAACGCCCCCGGCAGCCAGGTAACGGTGTTAATCAAACTGGGCAATTCGGCCCAGGTTATCATAAAGCCGCCGTAGGAGAAGGCCAGAGCGGCAAACAGGGAAGCGAGGATGGACAGCCGGAGAAGGCGGCAAAAACAAAAGGTGAACAAGCCAGCGAGAAAAAAATGTAGGGCCAGACTGATGCCCAGGAATTTGTGGGGATTGAGGAACACTAATAGCCAATTCGGGGGGTAGAAAAGGCCGAGTTGGCCATTGCCGACTATCGGATAGCCGCAGTACTGATAGGGTGACCACAGGGGCAACTGATTGCTGTGGACGGCGCGATGCAGCAACAACCGCCAGGGGTAGAATTGGGCCACACTGTCCCACAGCAGTGAGTCCCACTGACGGTTGGCTGACATTGGCCCCTGGTCGCCCCGCCAGGGTTGCATCCAACTCTGGTACTGCGCCGCTACCGGAACTTTGCCGCCGACGACACAGGGGAACCAGAAAACTACGCTCAGGGCCGCCAGAGCCCCTATTGCGATGAATTCACCCCGGGATTTGCTCATTGGTCGTGACAGCACCGCGTACTTACACACCTGCCCACACTGGGGAACAGATACCTCGGCCATCTATTCTCTACTACTATTTATCTGCCGGGGCTAACCGGGCTCAGATAAAGTGGTAATGTTAGTATCGGCGGTGGTTGGTGTCGGTTGGCCGCCGGTATGGCTGGTGGCGACAACAAACACACCAATGCAAATGATGGCTAAGCCTATCATACGGCCGACTGGTACGATCTCGCCCAGCAGCCACCAAGCCAGAGCAGTGACCATAACATAGGTAAGGGCTATCATCGGATAGGCGTAACTGAGGTCCAGCCGCGATAAGGCTACCAGGTATAACAGGGAGCTGATGCCATAGCAGGCAAATCCGCCGAACACCAGGCCGTTTCTTACAATTGAGCCCAATACTGCGCCTACCGGAGGATTCGGGCCTAAAGTTGTTATACCGGCCTTTAGACATATCTGGCCGCCGGCACCCAGACAGATAGCTACAAGGAGTACTGTCATGGCAATCCACATATCCAACCGTCCTCGCTTTGGATATTGGCTATCGTCAGATTGATTAGTTTCCATCCTCATAAAGACCCAGGGTCGCAGTTTGCAATACAAACAAACTGCGACCCATTGTGGTTTGTTCATCGCAGTCCCGCCGCTCAGTTGGGGCCGCACCGACTGGGTTAGCCAACTAAGCCAGCCACCAGGTCCACGGCTGAGGCCGCATCAGGGGCATAGCCATCGGCACCAATTTCATCAGCATAGGTCTGAGTAACCGGTGCGCCTCCAATTATGACCTTTACCTTGTCGCGCACGCCGGCACTGGTCAAGGCCTCAATAGTGTCCTTCATAGAAGGCATGGTTGTAGTCAATAGTGCCGACATAGCCACGATATTGGGACTGTGCTCGTTAATAGCCTGGGCAAAGGCTTCCGGCGCAACATCTACCCCGAGGTCAATTACTTCGTAACCGCCACCCTCCAGCATCATGGCTACCAGGTTCTTGCCGATATCGTGCAAATCGCCCTTGGTGGTGCCAATAGCGACGCTGCCCTTGGGTTCGATGCCGCTCTCGACCAATAAGGGCTTGAGGATGTCCATTCCCGCGTGCATAGCCCGGGCCGCAATGAGCACCTCGGGGACGTAGAACTCGTTATTCTTGAACTTCTTGCCGACCACGTCCATCCCCGGGAGAAGGCCTTCATTGAGAACCTGCTCGGCCCCTATACCCTCCTCGAGCACCTCCTGTGTCAGACGCTGGACCTCATCACGGTTACCATTGATTACTGCTTCAGCTACGGCTTGTAGTTCGGCCATCTTTCAACCTCCTGTTATGATTTGCCAGGGTAATGTTCAGAGTTATTGTATACTCTAATTACTCTACAGTTCTATGTCAATGGATAATGACCTTCTTATCCTACGGAAAAAGCATCTGTTCAGCAAAGATATTTTGAAATTCTGACTCACGAAATAATTCAATGTGCTCAGCCGATTTGGCCACTTGGCAGGCATAGACACGCTCTGCCTGGCAAATCAAGGCCAATATAGCTCCGGCTCCTGCTGCATTGCCCACGCCTTTCACCTTCTTTAGGGGTAGTTGGGGCAGCAGACCAACGCGCAATGCACTGGCTGGCTGGATATAATTCCCAAAAGCGCCGGCGATCAGGACCTCATCCAGGTCTTTCGGTTCCAGGTCCACATACCCCAGCAGCATATCAATCGTTGCCCGAATGGCGCCCTTGGCTAACTGCAGTTCTCTGATATCCCGCTGAGTCAAGGCCACCAGGCCCCCCCCAGTTTGCTCATCATTGGCCAGTATTATTCGCTGTTGATTACCTTTTCCCTGCACTCTGTCAGCAACTGCTTTGGGCAATGCGGAGGAAGCCTCCCCGTCGGCGAAGCGCCCGGAATTGTCTACCACTCCCAAATCCAGAAGTACCGCCACGGCGTCCAACAGTCCCGACCCGCAGATTCCCACGGCCGGCTGATTGTCAATGGTAGTTATGGCAAGGTCGCCATTACTAACATAGACGTGGTCAATCGCGCCGGGAGCGCCCCTCATTCCTTGTTGAATCTGTGCACCCTCAAAGGCGGGGCCCGCTGCACAAGACGCTACCAGGAGCCTCTCACCCGACCACAGGACTATCTCGCCGTTGGTCCCAATATCCACTGCCAGCGCGGGCCGCTGTCGGCGAGTCATTTCGCTGGCAGTGATAACACCTACCGTATCAGCGCCCACAAAACCGGCAATGCACGGCAGGCAGAAGACATTGGCCTGCGGATGAATGTCCAGACGGGCCTCGGCAGCACTAAGGTTGACAGGCTCCGTGGTTACTGGGACATAGGGGCTCTGGGCCAAATGTTGCGGGTCTAAGCCCAAAAACAGATGATGCATACAAGTATTGCCGACCACCGTTACCTCAAAGACTTCCCGCTGGTCAGCCCCGATTTGCTCCAGGGCTTCGCCTATCAGTGCATTTATGGTTTCAAGTACCACGCTGCGCAGTTGGGCTTGGCCCTCATTGTAGATGTTAGCATAATCAATACGAGAGATAACGTCAAGCCCATATTGAACCTGGGAATTGCCGGCGGCTGCCGAAGCCAATTGCTGGCCGGTCTCCAGGTCTATTATGTAGACCGCTACGGTGGAAGTACCAATGTCTACTGCCGCGCCCAGACATTGTCGTGCCGCAGCAGCGGGCTGCACACTGACCAACTCACAGCCCCGAGTCGTCATAGCCACCTGGTAGTCACTGGCCCGCAGGGTCGCGGGTAACTCCCGGAGAACTGCCAGACCAGCGGTTAGTTGGGGACATCTATCCGCTACCGCGTCAGCAATGCGGCGCACGTCACTGCGTTGGTCGCTCAAACTCGGCTCAGGAACCTCTAACCAGTCTCGGCGAACGAAGGGTTCCAAGTCTACTGCTCGTACCATCTCCGGTCCCAGTGCTTTCTCGGCCACCACCTGAGCAATTAGGGGCACCTCTACTACTACCTCGTTCGCCACCGGCGCCTGGCAGGCCAGCCGCGCTCCCTGGGCCAACTGCTCGGGACTTATGTGTCGACGCTCACTATCAGTAATTTCGCCAACCTGACCTGACTTGATAATGACCTGGCACCGGCCACACAGGCCCTTACCGCCGCAAGGTGTGGCCAGATTGACGCCAGCGGTCTGCGCGGCCTCAGATATAAGAGTGCCGTGGGGCACTTGAGCGCTCTGACCCCCCGGCTGAAAAGTTATATTGACAAGTTTGGGCATAACTCCCTAACCTGATTTTGATTGGGTCTTTGATTTCTAATAGTAACTTAACTGCTTCTTGGCGTCAGCCGCCTCCCGAGCCATGGGGTCTATTTGAACAACCCGCTCGAACAGAGGTTTGGCCTCTTCGTATTGCCCTAACATCGTGTGCAGCATGCCGTAGTCATATATGAACCGCTGATTTTGCGGGTCCAGTTGTGCCGCTCGGGCGAAATGCTCACCGGCTCCCTCAAAATCTCCCTGATTCATCACAGTAAGGGCCAGGCCCCACCACGCCTCAGCATTGTCCGACTCCTCAGCCACAATCTGTTCGTATAAGGGCCGGGCTTGCTCATATTCGCCGCTAATACGATGCTTATGTGCCTGCTGCAGTAACTCACTCATAGTAGGCTCCCCTACAGCCTTTTTCCCGTACAATATATACTGAATCAGTGCTGACTTCATAAGCACTGCTCGCAGGCTATTGTAACCGGTCGCCTATCTGTAAGCGTGCCCCCCGAACATATGCCGCTGCTGACATTATTCTCCGGCCCGCTGGTTGTACCTCCTCAATAAGCACGGCACCCTGCCCGGCTCTGACTACCAGACCGCGTTCGTCCGGTATTTCCACGATGCTACCACTATTTCCCTCCTCATGATTCTTTGCCGATACGATCCGCGCCTTGGCAATCTTAAGCCGCTGTTGACCAACGTAGCAAACGGCTCCCGGCCACGGCCAGCAGGCCCGCACTTGATTTACAATGTGACGGGCGGGCTGCCGCCAGTCAATTATGCCATCTTCCTTCGTCAAGGGTGGCGCGTAAGTAGCCTCGTTTTCATTCTGGGCGATTCGCGGTGCGCTGTCGCTTTCAATTAGGTCCAACGCTTGGGCCAGCAACTGGGTGCCTGGTTCAGTTAGTCGCGCCATTAACTCAGGTGTTCGGTCGTCTGGTTCGATGGCCACACTTTGCTGGACGATAATGTCCCCTGCGTCTAATTTCTCACTAATATATTGCACCGTAATGCCTGTTTCTGTCAAGTCTTCTAATAGAGCACGTTGTACCGGCGCGGCCCCCCGGAGCCTGGGCAGCAATGAATAGTGCACGTTTAGCGCCGCTTTCGTCGGCATCTCTATGACCTGCCGGGGAAGTATCTGGCCGTAGGCTACCACCACAAATACCTCCGCGTTGACTTCGGCGATTTGCTGGTGGAACTCAGCATCGTCAAGGGAAGGGGGCTGGAAAACGGGCACATCCCGCTGCCGTGCGGTCTTCTTTACCGCAGAGGGGATAATCTTTCTGCCCCGTCCCCGCGGTCGGTCCGGTTGGGTTACCACGGCCACTACCTTGTGGGCTTCATTAAGCAGATCAAGATATGGCACAGCACTGGTAGGTGTGCCCCAAAAGACTGTTCTCACAGTCATCTCCCTCTTGTTACTGCTTTTGCCGGAGTCGGTCAAAGACCTCCTGTATCTTCGCCAGGCCAGTTGGCTTGAGCCGATAACCGTCTTCCTCATTTTTGTCAGGAATCATCCACCTCAGGCTATCTGGATCAGCCTTGTCAATGAACACCACCCCATTGAGATGGTCAATCTCATGCACTAAGACCCGGGCCAATAATCCCGCTGCTTCCAGGGATAGTTCCTCTTCATCCGGGCCGATGCCCGCCACCAGCACCCGCAAGGGCCGTCGCACCATACCACGCAAAGTAGGGAAACTCAGGCAGCCTTCCGAATCTGTTTGCTCCTCTTCGTACTCGACGAGCCGAGGATTGATGACACAATGCACCGGAGTATCATCGGTAACATCCTCCCGGGCTATTATCACTCGCATTAAGCGGCCCACTTGCGGCGCTGCCAGACCCACCGCAGGGGGAGCCTCGGCCGCCAGCATAGTCTCGGTCATCTGCACAATAAGCCGCTGTAGTTGGCCGTCTATGTGCTTGACCGGTTTGGCCTTCTTGCGCAGAATTGCATCGCCATATATGCGAATGGGTAAAGTAGACATAAACGACTTCCGTCCCTACCGATAATGTGGACCTGAATCTATGCTCGCGTCGTGTGAGCGACCTGGGCATCAGCGGCGGCGACAATACGTCGCACTTCCGCCTGCTGCTGTGCGGTCAAGGTACATCTGTTGGGGACCTCGGTTAATAGCCTTCGGGCTTTATCGCGAGCGTTGTCCAAAAATGTCTGCGGGTCTGCCACCCAAGCCATCGGCACACGCCGATCCAGAAGTTCCGGGCTCCATAGTTCCTCACGATAATAACGCACGGTGTGCTCGGTGCCCAGGAAGCGGGCGCCTGTAGGCGCAACGGCGATAATAGTTTGCTCACCGATACGGTCTTCGTCAACCTGAATGCCCTTGAGCAAGTGCTCGAAGTAATGCATCAACTCCAGGTCCATCATCAATTGGACTGCGCTGCCAATGTCGGCGAAAGCAGTGATGCCCAGAGACCCGAAGGAGCGAATCCCGGCGCAGATGGCCCATGTAGCCGAGAGCGCCTTCTCCATCATGCTTTGCGCGCCGGGAAGTTTGGCAGCCGTGGTCGGCCCGGCTCTTGCTGTATACTCCCCGCCGAACATATATGCGCCCATCTGAGCGGCACCTAAGCCCAGCAAGTTGCAATCGGGACCCACCTCCGTGTGAACGCCAGTGCGCATATCAAAGACGTCGGGGCCAGCACAATAGCCCAGCAGCCGGCCATCAAGCGCTAAACTAATGACATTGCACCCCAGCACCTCAGCAGTAATCTGAGTTAGGGCCCCCGCTATTGTAGCCGGCGTAGCCACGCCCGCCACGGGCATAGTGGCGATGGTCAAGGGCTGGCCCAGCAATTCCCGCGCCTTCATCCCAATTTCAATATTCTCTCGGGTGATCATAAAAGGAGAGTTGTACCAGCATTTGGCCGCGAAAATGGGATTTTGCTTTACTTTTTCAACCGAACCCTCCCAGATTGCTTGCAGTTCAATGAAATACGGCAGCATATCTGCCGAATATACCGATACCCGCCACGGGCGGGAACTGTTCAGCATAATAGTTGCGAAAGCATGCACATCACAGGAGCCAGTAGGGACATCCTGGGGAATGAAAGTGGGATGGCGTCGCTCTAACCGCTCGAAGCAATCACACAGGCGCGACCAGTCAGCCAAATCCTGCTCAGTGGCCGCCCGTATTTCATCAGTTTGAATATCATGACAATATAGAGCCTGACCGGAAGCGCCATATTCCAGTTTTGTATTGTCAACCCGGGCCGGTCGCCAGGGGCCATTTCCCTCGCGGCTCTGCTCCAGCCGAGCCAGAACTTTGTCCTGCACGGCCTTGGGAAAAGTCATCCGCTCCCCATCAATCTGGCAGCCAAAGTCCAGCAAGGCTTCGTTAAACTCCTCGGTGCCCTGAGCGCGCAAGGGCACCTGATCCCACACGCGCAGCGCCGCCTCCCAAATCTGCTGCATTTCTCGTTCGTTCAGCACCTGCATTGCCTGGAAGGTCAGATTCATAGTATGTCCTCGCGACTACAGGTTAAAGCCCCGACCCTGTTGTTCATTGTCGCCATCACGCTACATCATATCTATCGGCTGGATGTCCACCACCACGGTGGTAGACCCGGGCTCGCCAAGCCGGTCGGTAAGGTCCTGAATAGTCTCGTGCAGTCGGGGTATATCGGGCGCTTTGATCAGCATTTGATAGCGGTAGCGTCCTCGCAACTTATACAATGGCGCTTCGGCTGGCCCCAGAAACTGCACCTTACCTTTTTTGAAGAATACGCCCATATCTTGTAAGGATACTGCTGCTCGGCGAGCGGTATTGAGTGCTTCGTCGGCGTCTTCGTCGGAAAAAATGATATTGGCTAATTCGACAAAGGGCGGATATAGATTCTGATGACGCGTAGCTATTTCCTGTTCATAAAACGCCCGATAGTCGTGATTTTGAGCGGCGGCGATAGCATAGTGGTCAGGATTGTAAGTTTGGACTAATACCTCACCGGGCTTATCGGCTCGACCGGCGCGGCCAGCCACCTGAGTAAGAACCTGAAAGGTCCGCTCCGCCGCGCGGAAATCGGGCCGATGCAAGCCGACATCGGCATTAAGCACGCCCACTAAGGTGACCTCGGGAAAGTCCAGGCCCTTAGCAATCATCTGAGTGCCCACTAAAACGTTGGCCTCGCCAGCGGCAAAGCGGCGCAATATTCTCCCATAGGCTCCCTTGGTAGTGACCGTATCCCGGTCCATCCGGGCCACAACAGCCTTGTCAAATTCTCGCTGGACCTGGTCGGCTACTCGCTCGGTGCCCAGGCCGTGAAAACCAATATTATAACCCTCACAGTTAGGACATTGATCGGGCACCGACCGACTGTAGTCGCAGTGGTGGCAGCGCATTGTGCGGCTGCGGTGGTGATAGGTCAGTGACACAGCGCAATCAGGGCAGCGTAGCGCCCACCCGCATTCGCGGCACATTACGAAGGTAGAAAAACCCCGCCGGTTAAGAAACAATATCACCTGCTCATCACGATTCAGACGGTCATCAATGGCCTCCAGCATGAGTTGGCTGAAGGTGCCGCCCTTGCCCATAACTGTTTCCTGGCGCAGGTCAATGATGTCTACGTGCGGAAGAGGGCGGTTGTCAATACGCTGGGGTAATTCCATCAGAGATAAAGTGTCATCTTGGTGGGCGCGGGCCTGACAGTAAGTTTCTATTGATGGCGTCGCTGACCCCAACAGCAACACGGCCTGCTCACGGCGCGCGCGCTCGGCGGCCACTGCAGTCGCGTTGTACCGAGGGGAACTCTCCTGTTTATAGGCCCCCTCGTGTTCCTCGTCAACAACTACTATTCCCAGGTTCTGGCAGGGCGCAAATACTGCCGACCGCGCTCCGATAACGATGTCCGCCTCTCCGTGCTTCACCCGTCCCCATTCGTCATATCTTTCGCCGGGGCTGAGACCGCTATGGAAGAGGGCTAAACGACTGCCAAACCGGGCCCGGAAGCGCCCCACCATCTGAGGAGTAAGCGAGATTTCGGGTACCAACACGATGCCGCTGCGCCCCGCTTGGAGGGTACTTTCAATGGCTTGCAGGTACACTTCGGTCTTGCCACTGCCGGTGATGCCGTGAATCAGCAGCGCCTCATGGCGATGGTGGTCAATGGCACCGGCAAGGCGCTGTAAGATACAGGCTTGTGCCCCAGTCGGCTCCAGAGCGTGCGCGGCTTCATTGCCTAACCCGGGTTCTTCGGGCAGTCGCTGCCGACGTTGCTCGTAGATATGCACCAGACCTTTATCAGCCAAGGCTAATACTGAACTGCGCGGCAATTCGGCCACTACCACTGGTTCTCCTCGGGCTGCCAACAGTTCTGCGATGGTCTCTGCCTGCCGAGAGGCCCGCGGGGCTAATTCATCAATAACTGAAGGCCAGGGCCGGTCGGTTTCCGCCAACACTGCTACTTGTTGAGTTACCCGCCTGGCCCGGGGTTGGCCTAAACTTCGCCCCACATTAACTAAGCCCTTGTCTTGCAAACTGCGCAGCGCGACCATGACCGCCGACTGGGAGGGAGGTTCTTGCTCGTGTTGAAATTTCCTCACTAAGTTATCAAGGCTCACTGGCGCCGATAGATTTTGAATCGCACTAAGAACTTGCCTCTGCCGGGGTGCTCGGGCCACTTTCTCAAAACTGTCGTCCCGCCGGCCCGCCTCAGTTAGAGTAACCGTAGTTACCGAACGCCGCGACAGTCCCGGCGGCATCACACAGCGCAAAGCATCCATTAGCGGACTATAGTATCGCTGCGCTACCCACTGGGCTAACCCTAAGCGCTGCTCAGTGAACAGAGGCTGGTCAGCCAGCAGGCAGATGATGTTTTTGAGGCGGGCCGGTGGCTTCTGCTGGGTAAAGCCGATCACATACCCTGACAATCGCTGGCTACCAAAGGGCACTAATACATAGCTGCCTACGCTGAGCTGATTGACTAAGTGGCCCGGTATACGGTAAGTGAAGGGCCGGTCCAGATTGGGTATGGAAGGAGATACCACTACTTGGGCATAGACTCGGGCTTGGGAGGGAATTGTTTTGGGGTGGCTGTCATCGGGCTTCAGAGTCCTGCCGCCTCCTGCAATGCCGCCACGGCGTCTAACCTCTCCCAGGTGAATTCTGGTTCATCGCGACCGAAATGGCCGTAGCTGGCTGTTTTCTTATAGATAGGCCGCCTCAGGTCCAAGTATTGGATTATTCCTGCTGGAGTCAGATCAAAGTTCTCTCTAACTACTCTTTCAATCTCCGGCGCTGGTATCTTCTCGGTGCCAAACCCAAACACCGCCAGCGAGAAGGGCTCAGCCTGGCCAATGGCATAAGCGATATGGACCTCACAGCGGTCAGCCAGGCCGGCGGCCACTATGTTCTTAGCGATATAGCGGGCCATGTAACTGGCGCTGCGGTCAACCTTGGTGGGGTCTTTACCGCTGAAGCAGCCGCCGCCATGGCGGCCTATACCGCCGTAGGTGTCTACTATTATCTTCCGTCCGGTCGTTCCCGTATCGGCCTGCGGGCCGCCCACGGTAAAGCTACCCGTCCCGTTCACCATCACGTCAAAACCGTCCGATTGTAATTCATCAGGAATCACCGGCGTCACGACTGTCTCAATCAGGTCGGATCGTATCTGATCAAGGGATACGCCGGGACGGTGCTGCGCTGCCAGTAGCACCTTAGTAACCGCCACGGGCCGGTCATCCTCATATTTAACGGTTACCTGGCTTTTGCCATCGGGCCGCAGATAGTCCAACTGATTGGTTTTGCGTGCGTCGGCAAGTCGTTTGACTAATTTGTGAGCTAACATTATGGGCATGGGCATATATTCGGGCGTTTCATTGGTAGCATAACCTATCATCATGCCCTGGTCACCCGCTCCCCCGACATCTACCCCTTGCGAGATTTCGCGGGACTGTTCGTGTATAGCCGTCAATACGCCTATAGTATCACAATCAAAGCCGTACTTGGCCCTGGTATAGCCGATCTCTCGCACTACCTCTCGGGCCACGGTGTCAACCGGTACATAGGTGGTCGTCGTGATTTCTCCGGCTACAAAGCAGGTGCCCGTGGTGACCATGGTCTCCACCGCCACGCGCCCTTGCGGGTCATCGTGCATAATCCAGTCCAAAACAGCGTCGGATACCTGGTCACAGATTTTGTCAGGATGCCCCTCGGTCACTGACTCTGAAGTTAACGTGTAAACATTACTTGGCAATTGTCTGTTCTCCCTTCATTGTTCAGTATCACCGGTCGCTCTCAGAAGCTGCTCAATTTCGTCGAAAATTATCTCCGCCACTTTTGCTTTGAGTCGCCGTGAGACCTCCTGCTGACTGCCGTCACGACGCAGTATGATCACTTCGTTGGTATCAACGCACTGCCGTCACGACGCAGTATGATCACTTCGTTGGTATCAACGCCGAAGCCGCTCTCCGGTTCGGTCACGGCATTGGCTACGATTAAGTCAAGGTTCCTCTCTTGCAACTTGCGCCGGGCATTTTCTTCAATATTTTCAGTCTCGGCGGCGAAGCCTACTACCACCAAAGGGCGGCTGTCTGCCCTGGACACCTCGCCGAGAATGTCAGGCGTCGGCACCAAATGCAAATCCAGGCCCTGGGCTGACTTTGATATCTTCTCATCAGCCGCCTGGGCCGGCCTGAAATTGGCCACGGCCGCGGCGCCGACAAAAACATCGGTGCCAGTCAGGCGGGCCATAACAGCATCTCTCATCTCCTCAGCACTTTCCACATTCATTGCCTCCGTGCTCGCCGGAGGAGCAACGGTCGTCGGGCCAGCCACCACAGTGACTTCTGCGCCCCGCTGTGAGGCTACTTGGGCCAGAGCGAAGCCCATCTTTCCCGAAGAGGGATTACTGATGAACCGAATGGGGTCCAGATACTCGCGGGTAGGTCCGGCCGTTATCAGTACTCGCCTGCCGCTCAATGACGCGCCTGAATCCGGCGGGCGCAGTACAGCGGCCAGGGCGGCCACTATCTTTTCAATATCGGCCAGCCGCCCGACTCCTACCTCCCCGCAGGCTAACCAGCCTTCTGCTGGTTCTACAATGTGATAACCTAACCCCTCAAGTTGGCGAACATTACGCTGGGTAATGGGATTCTGCCACATCCGCCCATTCATTGCCGGGGCGAACACCACTGGCCCGCTGGCGGCATTTATGGTGGTTGTCACCAGGTCATCGCAGATGCCACTGACCACTTTGCCCAGGATATTAGCGGTGGCCGGCACTACTGCAATCACCTCGGCAAAATCGGCCGCAGAGATATGCTCCATTTCTGCCTCGGGCAATTCGGCAAACATCTCAGTGGCTACGGGCTGACCGGTTAACGCTCGGAAGGTGGTCTCGCCCACGAAATAGTGGGCATTCTCGGTCATCATCACCCTTACCTCGGCGCTGGCCTGGACCAGTTTGCTGACCAGTTCACAGGCCTTATACGCGGCGATGCCTCCGGTCACCGCGACGACTATCCGGCGGCCCGCGAGTTGTCTCAAATTGTCTTCATTCCGAGATGGATTCATTAGTGCACCTGTCGCTGGCGATCATCTTACGGATGAGCGTCCGCTTCCTCCCCAAGCCGCTGCTGGAGCCGCCCCCAATCAGACCGCTCCCGGCGGTGGCGCTCGGCTATGAGGACCGCTTCCAGAGCCCGGATAGCCTCGGGCAGTTCATCGTTTATTATAACATATTCATACATCTGTATATTAGCGATTTCGCGCCGGGCGCTGGCCAAACGCTTCTCAATCGCCTCCTGTGATTCGGTATGGCGCTTTTGCAGTCTTTCCAGCAGGGCTTCCCACGAGGGCGGAGCAATGAAT
>JALGUR010000161.1 GCA_029820565.1 Candidatus Zipacnadia bacterium | reverse complement strand
CTGGGGAACGGCGACTGGGCGATATTTGAGGCCTGCGAAAGTGACAGCTCGTTTTGGACTTACGAGGGCTGCTCCCAAGTTCTGACCAGCATCGAGCCAGATCATTTGGACAACTACGGCAATTTCGCGGAGCTACGCCGCAGCTTTGCCCATTTCGTATCATTATCGGATCCTCAGGGTTTTATCGCATACTGCGCCGATAGTACAGAAGTGGTCAAGGCAGTAGCTGACAGCTCCGCACAGCGCATTTCCTATGGTCTTGGGCCGGAGTTAGACATCACCGCAAAAGATATAACTGCTACGGCGCAGGGCACGGCGTTCACTCCTATCGTGTACAGCGAGACCCTCGCACCGGTTAGCCTGCAAGTCGTCGGCCGCTACAACGTTCTCAATGCCCTGGCGGCGCTGGCCGCAGCCCACGGTGCAGGATTACCGATCGAGCAGGCCGCTGGTGCGCTGGGCCAGTTCACGGGCATCAAACGCCGCTTTGAATATGTCGGCCAGGTGGACGGCTATTGGGTGGTTGACGACTACGCTCATCACCCCACCGAGATCCGGGCAACTCTGCAGGCGGCCCGCGAGCATTTTGCCACCCGCATCGTCGCGGTGTTTCAGCCTCACCTGTACAGCCGGACCGAGTATCTGATGGACGAATTCGTCAAGTCGTTCGACGAGGCGGACATCATTGGGATAGCCCAGACATACGCCGCCCGCGAGCAACCCCGGGAGGACGTCAGCGGACAGCAGTTGTATGAACGTATTCGCAGCCGACACCCCGACCGGCAGGTGACTTATTTGCCGGAGAGTTCTTGAAGCAGCAGGCAACCAGCGGCGATCTGGTGATAACCATCGGCGCCGGCGATATTCACCGCGCCGCCGAGCAATTAGTGAACAGCGCGTGACCTGAACAACAGGCACACCAGTAATCGTATCATACGCTACTGCAAGGGTGTGTCACGCGATTCGTTACTCAAGCCACAGACAACCAGAGCGACAAAGCCGATACCTACGGGCGGCCCACCTGCTGGTATTAACAGTGGCAGCCAGTTTCATCTATGGGCTGGCAGTCTCCCCCTATTTTGCCATCCGCGATGTGCAAATACGGGCGCCGGACAGCGCCTTAGCCAAACTGGCCCTGGCTGATACCAAAGTACCCAGCGGAGCCAGCACGCTTCTATATCCCGTCCAACGGATCGCCGAGCAGCTTGAGGACTGTCCCCAAATAAAGAAAGTCTCGGTCGAGCGGGACCTGCCCGGCCGGCTGGTAGTACATATTGAGCGCCGACATCCTATAGCGGCGATTAAGGCTGACAGTGAATGGGCGCTGGTTGATGAGGAGGGTATCTGTGTTGCCACCACCAACGTACTACCAGACTCGTTAATCTATTTCTATGGGCTGACGAACACCCCCCTGGAGCCAGGACAACAACTGAACAGTAGCGAACTGAGGCTGCTCAGTGAGACGCTAGCTGGTCTGGAAAACGTTTCAACTACCGGCGGACTGGTGATGGACTTTACCGACCGCCATCTAGTCCAGATTCACTCGCCGTCGGGGGTGCTGGGTAAGCTGGGCAGTCTGGATAACCTCCAGCGTAAAATAATGATGTTCGTGGCAATAATGCAGCAGATAGAGGAAAAGGGACGCCAGGCAGCGTATATTGATGTTAGAATTATGGAGCGACCCGTCTGGAAACCGCGCTCGAAGTCATAAATGTCGGATTTCCGGTGGTCCTGATAACGACAGTGAGGCTATCCACCAATGGTTGAGGCAGGGTACGTAGCCGGCATAGACGTGGGTACGACCAAGATCTGTACCCTCATTGCCCAGACTGCGGCGAACGGCCAACTGGATATCCTGGGAGTTGGCTTGCATCCTTCGCGGGGACTGCGCAGCGGAGTCGTTGTTGACCATGCCCAGGCTGTCAAGTCTGTGCAGCAATCGGTGACCATCCCGGAACGTGACCGGACGGGTGCGGGTTGCATCCGGAGACGAGATAACTAGCGAAGACGTCGAGCAGGCCATCCAGAGCGCCTGCGACAATGTCGCTTTGCCCCACGACCGAGAGATAATTCATACCCTGGTACGAGACTTTACCATTGACGGCCAACGGGGGGTAAAGCGCCCACTGGGAATGCACGCCGCGCGGCTGGATGCCAACATTCACGTAGTTAGCGCCGCAGCCGGGGCTTTGCGCAATGTGGCCGCCGCCGTGGAAGAAACCGGCGTCCAGGTCCAAAAGCAGGTTCTGGAGTCAGTGGCGACCAGCCTGGCAGTACTGGCCGAAGACGAATCCGACCTGGGCGTGGTGCTGATGGATATTGGCGGGGGGACAACTGATCTGGCTATCTTTGCCAATGGAGCCATAGCCCATAGCGGGGCCATACTTGTTGCGGGTAACCACATCACCAGCGACATTGCCAAACTACTGCGCATCTCCTACAAGCAAGCCGAAGAGGTTAAGAAGAAGTTCGGCACCGCCTTCGCAGATATGACCAACGGCGATGATCCAGTGCTGGTTAGTGAAATCGGCACTCATGAGCAGGTGCGCGTACCCCGCGGGCTGATCGCCGACATAATTCAAGCACGACTGGTAGAAATATTCCAGCTCACTATCAAAAATTTGGAGCAAGCCGGTATGTACGATACGGTCACCAGCGGGGTAGTGCTCACTGGAGGCGGTTCACAGCTTCCTGGCACCCTGGAGATGGCCTCCGAAATTATGGGAAACACTCCAGTGCGTATAGGCAGTGCCCGCGGTGTAGGGCGGATGGCCAATCGGGTGGCCAGTCCCATCTTTGCCACCGGCGTCGGCCTGGTTCTGTATGCGGCCAATGAAGGCGCCGACGCCCGACCGCCTGCAACTCCCTACTACCTCGAATTGGTAGAGAAGGCCCGCTCGTGGTGGCGCAAATACGCCCAACCCCGAATTTCTGCTTATCTCCCTGGCAACTAATCACCTACCACGCTCAAGAAGATTAGATAAACAAGGTAATCACCGGTGCGACCGAGAACTGCGACCGGAGTTATCAAGGTGGCCCAGGCCATTGAGCAAGCCGTTCATAGCCTTATGAAACTGAAAGAAGGACAATGACCCTTCGAAGCAAGGTAGAAATCAGTGGGCACTGGGCCCCCTACTATGACCGCATGATGGATCTGCTTTTCCTGGGTACCTATCCGCGCTTTATAGCTGAGGTTATAGCTAAGATGGGAATACAACCTGGGGATGAGATCCTCGACCTGGGGTCGGGGACAGGCCGTAATGCACGGCTGATGCTGGACAGGGTAGGCTCTACTGGTCACATCATAGGTGTCGACATCAGTCCACAGATGCTGCACCGCGCCCGCCGACGGTGTGAGTGTTATCCTCAGATAAGTTTCGTAGAGCAGCGGAT
>JALGUR010000160.1 GCA_029820565.1 Candidatus Zipacnadia bacterium | reverse complement strand
AGGATAATCAAATCCAGGAGCAGCGATGAGCAAGCCGTCTCGGAATTTACAAGCAGACTCCCGAATCATATGCGAGGTGGTTACAACAGCGCTGGCCGAGGACATCGGCCCTGGCGACATCACCAGTGAACTTTGCATCCCGGCTGACTACCAGGCCCGGGGGCAGTTTGTGGCCAAGCAGGCGGGAGTATTGGCAGGCCTGGAAGTAGCCGAGGAGTGCTTCCGGCAACTCAGCGCCAGAGTGACGTTTGAATCATACAAGCAAGCCGGGGAGGATTTCAAAGTGGGCGAGGTGTTGGCTGAAGTTACCGGGCCGGCGCGGGCATTATTAGCCGCCGAGCGTACCGCACTTAATTTCCTCCAGCGGCTGTGCGGCATCGCCACTTTGACTCGTAACTTCGTGACGGCCATAGAAGGTAGTCAGGCAGTAATCGTTGACACGCGCAAAACTACCCCCGGCCTGCGCGTTCTGGAGAAAGCAGCGGTCCGGGCCGGGGGCGGCCAGAATCACCGGTTTGCTTTGTATGACGCAATACTGATTAAGGATAATCACATCCGCATAGCCGGTGGGATCAAAGCCGCTGTGGAGGCGGCCCAACAGGGCGCACCTGCCCAATTGAAAATTGAAGTGGAGACGACCAGCCTCCAGCAGGTGGAAGAGGCAATAGCGACTGAGGCCGACATAATAATGCTGGACAATATGAACTTGGAGATGATGCAGCAGGCAGTGGAAATAGTGGCCGGGCGGACTTTGCTCGAGGCTTCTGGCGGGGTGACTATTGACAATGTATCCCAAATAGCAGCAACAGGTGTGGACCTCATATCAGTGGGCCGGCTGACTCACTCCGCTCCGGCGATTGACATTAGTCTGGAGATATTGTAGAACCTTACCTAGTCATGAATGATGCAAAACTACATAGCGCAGGTTCTCAACCTGCGCGGCCCGGGGGGCGAGAACCCCGGCTACGCGAGAACGAGAAAATGGTAGCCATGCGTCCCATAAGCGTAGTGTGCAGGCAATGGCTGGTCTTCATAATGCTCATGCTGGCTGTCGCAGTTGGGGGCCAGGCCAGCGCGGCTGAGAATCTGGCCTACAACAAGCAATATCAGTGTAGCACCGAGTTACTGCTCGGCTGGACAGGACTCACTGACGGAGTCAAGGACAGTGACCAGCCACCGGCCTGCTTCGCCACGGATAATTCGCCCCGTTTCCCCAAGGAAGTAATCATTGACCTACAGAGACCCTATCAGGTCAGTAAGATAGTTGTCCACAATAGTCTTAATGGCAACACCCGACATATTGGGGTGTCTATATCCGAAGATTTGGAAACCTTCGAACCGCTGCGCGAGTACATTTTTCCCGCCAGCCAGGTTCAACCTCTGATTCACTCCTTTGCGCCCCGCTCAGCTCGCTATGTTAAGATCACGCTTCACGACACCTGGCGCCGGGGAGTTAAAGGCGAGAACTGCTTGTTTCTGCGCGAGGTGGAGGTCTACGGAGCCGGACCTGCCGGGGTACAGCCCGGCCCGTCGGCCGAGCAGATTCTGCGTCTTGCTGCGACTGGCCCACCCTTGGTAGTGCCCCACTCGGTGCAGATTTTCCGCCGCTATTGCCTCCAGAGCCAACCTGGTATCCTTGTTGGTATACTCGGCGATAGTTTCGCCGTCAGTGATGGCGAAAACCAGAGACATTGGGCCGACCTCTTCGTCCAACAACTTAAGGACGACGATGATTTCCCGCAACTGGAAGTACGCAACCTGGCTACAGCCCACCAAGACCCTCACCAGGGCGCGGAGCTGCTGGACCAACTATTGGAAACGGAAACGCCCGATATGCTGATAATCGCCTATGGCACTGATGCTGGCCGGGCCCGAGTCTCGCCTGACCAATTTCGGCGGGAGTTTGAATATCTGTTACGAGAGGCGTTTAGTAAGTTACCGGCGTTGGTAGTGGTAGTCACGCCGCCCGGCGTACCACCCGATGAGGGGCCGCAGTACTCATCGGCCCGGGTGAAGCAAGCGCTGAAGATGGCGCAAATCACCGAGGAGGGCGCATGTTTGACTAAGGCGGCAGTGGTACGGACCGGTTCGGTACTGGGTCGCCAGATTGAGAATATTCCCCATGTATATGAGGCCGACCATACTTTGAGCAGTGAGGCCAACCAGGCTGTAGCCACGGCATTAGTGGAACTATTACAATACAAACCGACCAGCGATTAATCTATGCACCGTCAGGAGAAGATAGCCAATGCGTCTAATTGGCGGTATCGTCTTGGGGCTCGTCTTATTCTTTCCCGGCATTACCTTGTTGCAGTGGATCGCTGAAGATCTGTTAGGGCAGCCAATGACAGTAACTGACGGCTGTCTGGTGATGATTATGATTCTGCTCAGCGTAATAATTGTCA
>JALGUR010000093.1 GCA_029820565.1 Candidatus Zipacnadia bacterium | reverse complement strand
TAGGGTAACGTTGTCGGGCAGGTTAGTAAAGGTCACGCGGTTGGTCCAGGTGTGACCGTTGTCGATGCTGAAGACCACGTGAATCCCCGGGCGCCCGTACAGGCAGGCCACCACTCCGTTGTCCAGCACGGCCAGGGTAGGCCAGACGTTCTCGAGGTGGGGTTGCGTGGGTATTGGCTTAGTCCATGTCTTTCCCTCATCGTTGGACCAACTGGTATATAGTGGCTTAAAGGGAGGTGAGCATTTGAACTGCATCCGCATCACACATAAGAGTTGGCCATTAGGCAGCAGCGCGATGCTCGGCTCGCATGCGCCGACGTACTGCCCCGGCAGCTCCGGGTTCGGGTCGTTGGGGTCGTAGGCCACGGTCGCATAGTATTGCCAGGTGCGGCCCTGGTCAGTGGAGCGCACGATCATTGTGCGATGCTTGGTATCTCCTTCGAGACTCCCGTACATAGTGGCCAGTAAATCGCCGGTGGCCAACTGCACGATCTTTCCTTTATTGAAGAGCGTATAAAACCCCTCCCCTGTGCTGACCATAGCGACGCTGGGGAGGTCCACCGTGGCCGCACCACTCTCATAGTGCTGAAAATCGTCCGAAAACAGGATCCACCTCGCTGCTTCCTCATCTTCCGGGTCGGGCGTAGCCTCGCCGTTCATCATGAGGACGCCGCCTTCACGCAGACCTACGCACATTGGAGCTACTCCGAAGCCCTGGGGAGACGGCCTCTCCTCCCCCCAGGTCTGCCCGCCGTCGGGGGAGACTCTGTAAAAGTACGCGGGACCATGTTGATAGAACGCCGCAACTGCTCCGGTCCGGGAGACGGCCAAGACCCCCGGAGTGTGCCCTGGTTCCGAGGCCATGGTAATACCGTTGCCAACCGTCACTTTCAGCTCGTCCTCTGCAGACATTTCATTTCCTCCTATCGTCTCGCCGTCCACACTCTTGATATTCCCTAGTTGCGTGATTAATCCCCCCACGATAATCATGATCCCCACAGTCAATAGCTTTTCTACTCTCAACATAATACTATCCTCCTTTGGCAGTGATTCTCTGCTTGGCAAAATGACCGCAGACCAGCCGCCTCCAACCGTGCATTCGGTGGCTAAAACCAGCCCTTGTCAGCCATCGCCTCCACCAGTTCTTGGACGGCTAAAGCCCAGGCCGCGCTGCGCAGAGACAACTCATCGCCCGCGAAGTCGGCCACCCGAGTGAAAGTCTCGTGCATATTCTCCTCCACTGCGGCGTAGGTCTCTTGCTGCTTGGTAATGGTGCCTGATTTAGCTCCCCGCCATTCCAGGTAAGAGGCAACTACTCCGCCACTGTTCGCCAGAATATCAGGAACCACGGGGATTCCTCTATCCTCCAGAATCACGTCAGCCTCAGCGGTTAGCGGATGATTAGCTCCCTCCACAATAAGTCTGGCGTTGACGCTGTCAGCGTTCTCACTGTGCAGCACCTCCCCCGCCGCAGCCGGGATTAGCAGATCTATGGGTAGAGCCAGCAGTTCGGCATTATTGATAGTATCTGGCCCAAACTCCAGCAGAGTTCCCCCGGCGTCTATATAGTCCATCAAGGCATTCACATTTATGCCATCCTCATCATAAATACCCCCGGTGATGTCGGATATTGCCACTACCCGTACGCCTTTGTCACTGAGAAACTTGCACGTCCAACTACCCACATTCCCGAACCCCTGTACGGCTACCGCAACCTCTGCGAGCGACTTCTCGATAAACCTCCCGCAGGCTAATTCTACTGCTGCCACTACCCCACAACCAGTGGCCTCACGGCGTCCCGGCAGGCCCCCATTGCGCGGCGGCTTGCCGGTCACACTCTCCGCTATATGCGTCTCGCCGTAGATTATCGCCATATCGCGGGGATTTGTACCCATATCCGGGGCCGGAATGAAATCTATCGGATAGACGAATTCCTTGCGGATCATATGGACAAACTCTTTGATCAGGCTATCTTTCTCCAGCAAGGTCAACGCTTCCGGAGCGGCCTTGATACTGGCCTTACCGCCGCCAAAGGGGATGTTTGTCAGAGCGGTCTTCAGGGACATCAACTCCGCCAGGTTCTGGGTCTCTTCTAAGGTCACATCGGGGTGAAATCTTATGCCTCCCTTGGCTGTCCCCCGCGCCGTATTGTGGTAGACCACATAAGCATCAGCGCAGAAAAACTGCTCGCCCAGGGGCAGGCTAAGCGCAAAGGCGATTTGCTTCTCAGGTTGCGCCAACAACTGCCGTGCGGGTGCCGGTATGTCAATAATACTGGACAGTTTGTCAAAATTCACAATGGACATCTATGGCTCACTTTCCTTTCTGCCGGTCAAACTGTGAGTAGCTGACCGGGGTGGGGCCAGTACGTTTCCGGGAAAATCTCCCGGACCGCGGCCAGTATTTCGGTCGGCTGTTGGGGAGGATTGTGGACGTGGACCAGGTAGAGGCGTCCCGCCTGGGCCTCGCAGGCAATCCAGGCTGATTGCCGCGCCCCGGAATGGGCTGTCTCCGGCGTCACTTCCGGATCATCCAGGCCATTGGTGGCCTCGTAGACGAGTACATCAACACCGCGAAAGTGCTCGGCTAACGCGGGCAGATAGCCGGTGTCGCCGGAGAAGCCGACTCCCTTTCCCGTAGTGTTGTCCGTAAACCGGTAGGCCAGCCCCTGGATATCATGCTGGGTAGGCGCGGTCTTGATGCTGAACTCCTGAATCTGCATTTCCTCTCCCGGTGTGAGTGCAATAACCTCAGGGCTTGTTTGCATCCACGAAAACCTATCGGCCTGAAGGTAGGCTCGCGCCAGTTCCACTACCCGTTCAATATCCGCCGCTGGCCCCACCACCTTCACGGGCGGCATATCCGGCCAGCGCATCTGCCGATAGAATAGCATACCGGCCAGCCCCATATAGTGGTCCTGATGGCAGTGGGTTATGAATATGTAGTCTACATCAGCGGGGCTGTGGCCGCAGCGGCCCATATTGATGGCGGCATTCCAGCCACAGTCCACCAAGCAGTGGCCATTGACCACGAAATTGGCAGTATCATTGTCACTGGGTGGCACGCACGGACCGGTGGCTACGAAAGTCAAAGTAGTAGGCAATATACTCGCCTCCTGCTATACGCAATTTGACATTCACGGTCCTCTGAGACCCTTAGCAACATTAAGCCAAGTTGAATCAGAAGCAGTACTCAACCGACAGGGCGAGAAGAGGTTTCGGCTTTAATTTATTGGAGGGCCCTTCCTTACTGGGCTCCTTCTCAAGTACGGTTCTAAAGGCATCATTTACCGTTGCGTAGCCGCCGGCATAAGCGAGAGTGCCGTTCCACCTGCCCGTCTGATAGGCAATGCCTACGGAGACTGCTAACATACGCACCAGTCCACCCGATACGCAGCATTCAGAGAGGGTCTCGGGGTCTCTTCCTATACCCTGCGAACTTCTCACTCGCCAGTTTCCATCGACCTCAGCATAGTGCGCACTGATACCAGATAGCCAGGACCAAGAGTCACTCAACCGGCGCTGTCGTCCGTATCGCAAGGACATAGTAGATACCTGCCCATTTGCCCTTAGTCCGTAGACATTAGCTGACAGCCCGGGCAGAATGCCGGCGTAGCCCTGATCGTAGGTCTGGAAGCAACTGCGCCGCCAATCCAACTCAACTTGATCAATGTGGACGTCCTGTTTGCGCCGCCACCCGACTCCGACCGACGAATCCTGACTGGTTACCTCAGTATCACCACGAGCCGTCAGGCCCAGCAGAATTGTGCCGGTACTTTCACTATCAGAGTCCCACCCGGTTAGGAAGTACGTTTCGTTGCCTCGATGAAGGGCTGCGTAAGCCTCCCGTCGTCGCCCTGCTGCCTGGATAGGCGCTGTATACTGGCTGCCTGCCCGGCTCACATAAAGAGTATGTTTGGGTTTGGACCAATAATACTGGATACCCCATTCCCAGTCACCTCTGTCGCGGGCGAGTCCTAATGTTGATTGTCGCATTATTGAGTGCAGACGAGGCCCCTGGGTCGTATCGTCGGGGAGGTCGAGTATGTCGCGTAGGCGGGCTCCCTGCGCCGTCGCAGTAATTTCGCCCCGGGTATGGGCGACACCAACTATCCATCCCGATTCTCCCTCGTACGCCAACGCGGCTGTGAGTGGATTCTCAGAGGCATACACTTGGTAGTCTTGGTTTTCGAGGTGATACCAGATATCGGTTGTGATAGTTTCCCTCTGTAAGCCTAAGGTCCAGCCGCAGTCATCCCGCCGCTTTCCCAAAGGTAACACCCATTGCTGGGAGCGGTTGGTAGTATGCCATCTACCAATTGTCGCCGAATCTCGCTCTAACCTCAGGGGCGTCTGGGAGCAGCACTCTAGCCGCAATAGGCCCTGGTCACTTTGGGCCAGACTCGTCGGCCGCCGAACCTCTGGATGGCCGGTTATCTGCCCTGGCACGTCCCCACCACCGGCCGCCAGCGAGGTCGCATCCGTTCGGAGAAATAAGTCATAGGGGCTGAACGCTGCTGCCGGCCGCTGAGCGCCGGCAACCGCGCCGTAGACCAGTAGCAGGAGAAAGATTCGTCGCACTATTATCGCAGAATGGCGAGGGGACCGCGCGGCCCCATCGCCATTAGTGTTTGCCACTACGCGCTGCCTCCTACCACCAGAGGTTTTCCTCTGCTATTGCATAACTTTATGCAGTATCAAAGTAACCTGCGGCACAGATTGACTAGGGGGCGACTGTGAAGTCACCTCTGGTGAACGACCAATTGCCATTAGCATTCTCCATGCAAGCGTCCCAGATATAGTTTCCGGGTTCCAACTGTGGACCCGTGTAGGGAAGGTGGGGCACCGAGTCGTAGTCCTGCCAGACCTCCTGCTCTGGCCCACCATCTCCTCGGAGTAGCTGAACACCATACCTCACCGCCGCCGCACACTCATCCCAAGTGAATACCAGATTAGCAGCACTAACGGTTTCGTTGTCCGGCCTCATATTGACCGCGGACTGAGCAAAATAGTCCTCAATTGTCGCCGTCATTGTTGTGGTGCCGTCGGCGTCCACGAGAGTAAACGTGTACTCATTGGGAGCGGGTGGGGGTACAGAACCAAGTGGTGCAGCTCCGCCCCAACTCTGTCTCCCCCAGTGCTCCTCATAGGGCAACGAAAGCGAAACGACGCCCGGTCCCGAAACACTGGCCGAAATGAGCCTCCCCGCCGGGTCGTTCACGCCGAACCCCGCGTAGTACGGGCCGCCGCCGCTGAGCGGATTGTAGTAAGAACACGCCGAGACCGTATACCCTTCCCCCTCACCGTAGTCGAGCCAGTCCCCTATCTCAAGCGAGCCATAGCTGAAGACGTACCTATCGTAGTCGGCGTCCATGAGGTCCTTGATCTGATCAGGGTCAGGGAATACGCCGGAGAGCGTCTTGTCCGGGAAGTCGTCCCACTCGGCCTTGAAATTCCCGAACCCCGGCGGGTCCTGAGTTAGTTGCGGGGCCAGGTCGCGGAAGCTACCTGGTGGATTATCCCATAGTTCGCGCAGATTGAAGGGAACCTGCGCGGTGTCCTGGTCAACCCACTGGCCGTCTTGCCAGTTGGCGTACTCCACAGTGACATTCACCTGGCCGCCGAGCACTTCCAAACCGTCGCTCAGATAGCCGCGGATTTCGGAGACGTTCTGATCCTCCAGGGCTCTCATTACCAGTTCATTGGAATCCGACCACTGCCGATTGTCAATGGCAGCAATCAGCCGGCTGACGCCGTCCCGTAAGCACGCCCCGGCCTGGGTCCATGAGGTGCCATCAATATCTCCGAACGGAGCTGGCGGCGCATATTCGGCCACAGTTAGAATCCCGTCACTGTTGGCATCACGGTCAGCCAGATCCAGGTCCCATTCATACGAACCGTAGTCCGGGTCTATAGCCGTTACCATGAATAGTCCACAACGCACTAACTGCAATCCTGCCGCAATACTGTGGAAATCAGCGGCATAGGCAGTAAACGTATCGCCATCCCCATCGGTGTAAGACAACAGCAAAGTAGTGGGGGCCGCGTTGTCAGCGATAGTCGCCATCCGCTGCTGAGCATTTCCAATCGCCGGCAGCAGATACGTACCTATCGCCTCTCGCCAATCCTCTATTTCTCCGACCGAAGGCGGTCCGTCGTCACTCATCGGGCGGACGGAACTCGTCCCCCCACGTATTCGCGGCATACCACTCAAATTCGCTGTGCCCATTGCATCTCCGATGAGGTTTTCGGGGTTGAGGTCACCACTAAAGGCCATGCTGGTAGCGCTCTGCAAATCCAACTCTTCGAACAGATCATAGCCCAGGTAAGTAGCACCCTCGTCCCCCGCAGTTGTCAAAATTACCATACCGAGCCCAATCTGCGCTGCGACGTCATTCGGATCGGTGAGGACGGCGTTAGCCCACTGGTTAAGTTGCTCCTGCAGTTCTTCAGGACCCGAGGGGACGTTATTCTCGTCCTCCCACGCTGCCAAAGCGTCCACATTAGCCTGACTTCCCGCACTGGGGTTAGTCGCCATGGCCAGAGCCATAGCCTGTTCAAGCGTGAAATCCCCTCCCTCATACACACCGATAGGCCAGGCTTCCAAGCCTACCACGCAGCGCAGCACCTTGATCGCATCGCCGACATCAGCGGTGCCGCTTTCGTTCGCATCGGCGCAGGGGTCAGCGTCGTCCAGGCCCACCACGATCCGCAGGATCTTGATCGCATCGCCTACGCTCGCCTTCCCATCAAGGTCCATATCCCCCAGATATCGCTGTGCATTAGCCGGCCGGACAGCAGCCGGCTTGACGCTGCTGGGACGAACCGCCGCCCCAGTCTGACTGGAAAGCGCGGGACTGCGGCTACTTCCCCCACCACATCCGCTCATTGCCACTACCAAAACCACCACCAGCACACCCACAACAATACTGTGCATCTTCTGCATTTTGCTCATCTCCTTTGCGCACGTTTCTCGTGCGCAATATTTATGTTCCTGCGCCGTCTGGTATTGCGTCACAATAACCTACACCACAGATCGACTAAGGGCCGAGGGTGAAGTCGGCTTGGGTCAGTGAGATATTGCCATTAGCATTCGCCATGCGCGCCAGCCAGCTGTAGGCCCCAGGCTGCAACGGTTCGCCGCCGTACGGAATATTAGGCGTAGAATGATCATAGGTGTCCCAGACGCGCTCACCCGGGAAGCCGCCTCGACATAGCTCTACGCCATAGTCTACTGTGCCTGGACATTCATTCCACGTGAAGACCAGATTAGCGGCACTGACGGTTTCCTGGTTAGGCCGCATATTGACAGCAGCATGGGGAAAATAGTCCTCAATTGTCGCCGTCATTGTGGTGGTACCGTCGGCATCCACGAGTGTGAAGGTGTACTCATTGGGAGCCGGTGGAGGTGTAGAACCAAAGCCGGCATTCGCCAGCCACTCGCCCTGCTGCCAGAGCGACAATGACAACGAGCCGGCTATGCCCGCCCCGGAAACGCTGGCCGAAATAAGCCGATCAGCCGGGTCGAAAGCATACAACTCCGCCATATAGGTTCCGTCATGAGGCCAGTACACGGAAAAGGCTAAGACTTCATACCATTCCTGGTTGCCGTAGAGAAGCCAACTGTCCCCTTCTTTAATTAGACACACATAGTCAGGCTCTTCCTCGACGGTAGTGCCTCCCTCCGTCACTACTCGCATAAAATGGACTGTGGCATGAGTATCTTCTACGAGGACTCCGGTAATCGTGCCGTTAATTTGAAGATCTGGATGTTCCTGCCACATATCCTGCGTCCACTGGACGAAATCATTCTTTGACATTCCATCATTTAGGAAACTATCAGACAGCAAAGCGGCCACAGCATTAATATTATGCGCATTGAACACCACCCAAAAATTGGCGAACCCTGCCCGCACCGCCGCCTCCTCACCACCGCAAGCCCACGACGCAGCGCAGCACCTTGATGGCGTCGCCGACATCGGTGGTGCCGCTTTGGTTCGCGTCGGCGTAGGGGTCAGCGTCGTCCAGGCCCACCACAATGCGCAGAATTTTGATGGCATCGCCGACTGAGGCCTCGCCGTCGCCGTCCATATCGCCCAGATACTGCTGCCCGTTAGCGGGCAACACCTCGGCGGACCGGACGCTCGCCGGCCCAACCGCCGACCCCGTCTGGCCCGAAAGCGCGGCATTGCGGCTACTTCCCCCACCACATCCCATCACCACCACCGCCAACAACATTACACCTACAACCATACTCTGCATCCTCGGCATTTTGCTCATCTCCTTTGCGCACCTTTCTCGTGCGCAGTATTTATCCCTGCACTGTATCGCGCTAGGGCAGAGAGATACTCACCAGTTCAATATCAAACGTGTACTGGAGCACCCCGTGCTCGGTGTGTGATCCCTGGATTTTCACCGGTCCGGTATCCAGTGCATACCACCAAACGTAGTCATCACCAAACTCTCCGTCACCGGTAGTAATCTCGTGAATTCGCAGCGTGACGAAAGAGCCAGCGGGAACAGTTATGGCTTCCACAGCCTCCAGGGTGTGCGCACTGCTTCCGCTGTGGGAGTGGACCTCTCCCTGGGTCGGGTGGAACACGGCTTGGAACGGGAAAATCTTAGTTTCTCCCATGCGCAGAGTCGCGGGCAGTTGAATTTGAGGGGCCGAACAGTCATACAGATCATAGCCATACTCAAAGTCAGTGCGCATAATAGCCAGGCCCTGCGCAGTCCACGCCACGTAGTCGTATGCCCCAGTTCCATGCTCGGACTTCATACAGGTGACACCACATATTACGGCCGTGCCGACATTTGACATCTGCATCTCTTCCTGCGTGTTGCAATCCCTGTACGTCCAAACCTCACCGACGGTGCCCAGCGGACAATATTCTTGCAAATCAAAGACGGCCGCCTCGTATGCCGTGCCACCGACATTAGCCCAGATTAGCTCCCAACTGGCCGCCTGTTCGATATTCTCCTTCTTGACTTCGCCCACGTCCCGGGCCCACCACTCTCGCGAAATGTCCGTGTCGCCCCCAAGGTGCACCTCCGTGTGGATGCGGATACAGTCGGCGAAGTGACCGGCGGCCACCGTTATGCCCTCTAATGCCTCCACTCTGAAGCTGCCGCTGTAGGGCCCTACATCCTGGCCGTTGACCAGAAGCCGGCCGGGGAAGGTGTAGCTTCTGGCTATTTCAACCTCGGCCGGGAGAGCAGCGGGCGGATCTAGGCGGTACTCATCCCCGTTGCTGGCGTCGTAGCCGAAGTGCCAGTAGCCGGTGGAATCACACCAACCGTAGTTAGCTGTCGAGCCCCAGGTCTGTCCACTTGCTCTGAGCCGGCAAGCCGGTCGTCCGCCTATCTGTACCTGTTCAGCCGCCTCCTGGAGAAAATGCAAAGGGTCGCCATTCGCCTCTGCGCCCCGGTAGTACCATTGGTCTCCTTCGTTCAGCGGATAGTATTCACACAGGTTTACCATCTGCGGGCCACCACCTATCGGCCAGGGCTCCAAGCCCACGACGCAGCGCAGCACCTTGATGGCGTCGCCGACATCGGTGGTGCCGCTTTGGTTCGCGTCGGCGTAGGGGTCAGCGTCGTCCAGGCCCA
>JALGUR010000092.1 GCA_029820565.1 Candidatus Zipacnadia bacterium | reverse complement strand
TTCGGTCAGCATCAACCCACAATCTGCTTCGGGACTCTCCATAGGCAGCAGCACGGCTCGGGTGATGCCGTCGCGATTCATCCGGTCCACAACTTGTTCGGCACCGAGTTGTGAATTCAGAAAGTTTGGTCGGGTAGAAAACGTCAGATGAGCGTGGATGTCAATCATAACTTTGTTGCTCCTCTTAACTGTCCTAACTGTAATGCTGAAGCCTGGACAGTTCACCTCCCCATGGATTCGCACTATTCAAGTTGCAGGATACGGCGGGTGTTGCCGGCGGCGATGGCTTCCCACTGCTCCTCACTCAGCGGTGCCTGGCGCATCCAAGCAATAATAGGCAGCGCCTCGCCCGCGCCTACCACGTCGGTGCCGAACATTAATTTGCGCCAGTGCCGCTGTAGAAAGCCCGGTGTGAAGTCCGGGTCGCGAGTCAAAGCGTTGTAGCCTGAATACGCGGAGAGGTCAGCGTACATATTCTCATATTCGCCCAGCAAGCGGTCAGCAGCGCCAGTGGGAGTGACTGGGCCGTCAGGGTAGCCGTCCTGGCCCTGGTAATCCGCTGAGATAGATGCCCACCAGCCGGGCCCGTGGCCGATAAAGATGAGGTCGGGAAACTCCCGCAGGCACTTCTCCAGTCGGGGCAGGCCCGCCTCATCCCAGCACATGCCGCGGCCCATATCAAAGAGCACCGGCAGGCCCAAGTCTGAACACTTGGCATAAATGGCTATGTGCAATGGATCATCAAAGGGCATATTATCCAGCATCTCGCCATAGCCCTTACAGTTGTACGTAACAGCGAGGTGCTCGATTAGGTCGGTACAACGCCGCATCCGGGGGTCCGTGTGCACGAAGGCGAAGAACCGTTCGGGATAACGCTGGGCAGCATCCACTGCCTGTTCGGTCAAGAAGTAACTACTGTTTGTCTCGGGACTCTCCAGCGGCAGCAATACGGCCTGGTCAATACCTTCACGGTTCATCCGGTCCAGGTACTGTTCCGCCGTCAATCGGGGTCGGTCATCATTAGGCAGCCGACCGGTAAGATTCAAGTGAGCATGGATGTCAATCAGCATAGTACTTATCCTTTATTAGGTTGTCAGCCACTAATCCTATTTATAAGCCGTGTCCACAGCGTAACTTAAACCAAGAGGCAAGTCAAGATGGCCTAAGTTGGCAAGGGATTAGTCAGAATAGTCCACAATATGAACGCGTCGCCGGGTAGCAGATGGGAATGAATGTGACCCGTCCACCAGCGTATAATACAGCGGTAAATGGGGTATACATATTGTGTAGACCATCGCAGCAAGCATGCTCAAAATGTTAAGGGGGGGCTGACTGTTGCATATTTCCTCGCGAGCACGGGCAGTTGCTGACCGGGTGACGTCGCCTCGCCACGATACCGGGGAGCAGGTCAAATTACCACGACGCTATGGTCAGTTGGCACTGACGGCGGCCAGCATGCTGATAGGAGCTACCGGCGGTGCGGTATATGAATATGCAGTCGCCGGCCACCGGTCGCTGTTGGTAATGAGCCTGGCTGCTGTTGGGGGAGCGGCTCTGGGCTATCTGATCCTGGCGGTGCCCCGCCTGACTCTGCACTACTTCCTCAATAAATGGTATCGCCTTATACACCGACACTGGCAGGAGGTCTGGCAGCGCCAGGCCCGGCAGGCGGTACAGAGGCTGGCGAAGAGTGTAGATGACGCGCAAGCATTGGGCAATCTGGGAATCGCTCACTATCTACTCGGGGCCGCTGAGAAAGCGGCAGACTATTTGGATCAAGCCTGTCAGAGAGCAGCAGACCACCCCAATTTGCTGAATGCCCAGGCGGCGGCCCAGGCTGCTGAAGGGCACTGGGATCAGGCGGTCCAAGCGCTGTTGACGGCTAAACAACTTCAGCCGGATTATCCTCCTACCTCTTCCAATTTAGCCACGTTGCTGGCTACTATGCCTTCTGGCTCCAACTTGGCGAGAATATTAGGCAACACTGGGATAACTTCTGGCGTCCGGACGTTGAATAATCTTGCCGTGCACGAGATCAAAGATGGCAATACCCAGGCGGCGACAGCCCATTTGCAACAGGCATTACGCCAACGGCCTTATTACGCCCATGCTCAGGCTAATTTGGGTGTACTGGCCCTCGGTGATAATGACTTACAGACTGCGGTACTCCATTTAGCCGCCGCGGCTCAATTTGTACAGAATAACTCTGACATCCTTAGCAACTTGGCTGTAGCAATGGTCAAGGCAGGCTATTGGGCCCGGGCCGCGGCTGTGCTAAGACGGGCAAGGCGACTGGAACCTCGCCACATGGCTGTTGCTATCAACGAAGGTTGCTTGCAGGTGGAGATGGGACGATACGAAGAGGCGGCCCAACGATTTCGCACTATCCCTGCTGGGGAACCCAACTCACCTCTGGCTTGGCACAATATGGCTGTGGCCTATGCGAGCTTGGAAAGGTACGAAGAGGCTAAAGAATACGCGTTGCAGGCCGGGGAAGCCCGGCCCACTGACCCGGATGTCTTCACCACCCTGGGCGCTATCGAGTGGGAACTTGGCGACTACCAACAGGCCCGGGCCCGCTTCCAGTATGTTTTAGAGATGGTGCCTGAGAGCCTCGGCGCGACGGTCAACCTTGCCCGCGGTGCAATCGCTGCTGGTGATGAGCAAGAGGCTCTGAAGGTCCTGCAAAATTTGGCCAGCGACTATCCGGATGATGCCCACTTAACATTTGACTTGGGTGTCGCCTACTTAATGGCGGCGGTGCGCCGGTGGAAAAGAGAGATGAACCGCACCGAGCGTCAACTATTCCTCAATAGCGTAGACGCTTCCGTTGAGGCCTTTCAGAAGAATTTAAGCCACGCAGAGGGGATGATTGGCGAATCGCATTTCAATTTGGGCCTAGCCTATTACTTGCGTGACGAGCAAGAAATCGCCGCCCATCACTTTCAGAAGGCTCTGGAACTATTACCGGAAGGCCCTGAAATCTATTTCTGTTTGGGTACGGCCTTGGCCGAAGAAGCTTTCAATATTCAACACCGCCACGAAGCCGAATCAGATGAGTTAGTGCCCACCGCCCGAACGTTCTTACAACAGGCTTGTATACACCTTAAAAAGGCTGCCGTGGCCACACACCCCACTGCCGCCGCTTTTTGCAACTTGGGGCTGGTCTCTTATCGATTAGACCGCATAGATGAGGCCGTCAAAGCCCTGCGGCGCTTTGTGCACCTCGAACCGACTGCTGAAGCCTACAATGACCTCGCCCTGGTCTATGCCAAACAGGGCCAGGAAATGTACAGACGCTCCCACGTCGGCAGTCTTATGCGAGATATCAGAAGCGGGGTCGCATTGGATAAGGCCCGGCGGCTGCTGTCCACGGCCATTCACTATTTCTCCGAAGCCCTGCGCAGCGAACGCCAGAATCCGGTGTTGCATAGTAATATTGGGTTGGCTTATATGCTGCGCAATCACGCCACTGACGTGGAGCAGGCGTTGCGACATTGGCAACTGATGCGTCAGACTGGGGGCGAGTGGGCGGAGCGTCAATTCGAACGGATGTTGGAGTTTATGCACACCGAGCAAACCGTCAAGGCTGAATTCCACGACGTACACATGTCTCTGCGCCCCATTGATATTATGGCGTCTATCAATGGCTTGCCGCCACTTATGGGGGAAGTGCTATATGTGGTAGAGCCGGTGATGGATCGCGGTCCGTGGGAACTGGAGGCTACTGACCCCGATGTGCAGACGGCGTTGCGCGCCCGCCGTAAAGCCTTTACGGTCGAGCAGCGCCTCCGCCGGCTATCCGTGTGAACCATAGGGCATATTAGTACGGGCACAACCCTCAGTGCCATCGGCGCAACTGCTGGCGAACCAAGCGCCCCAGCACCGAAAGTGGGCCCCACCGCCGCCTGAACTGTTTCAATGTCGGCTGGATGGCTTCTCTTTCGTCTGCCGTGGGGCTTTTTTGAACGTGGCGACCTCCACCCGTGGGTAGTCTAACTTCTTACCGGCTAATAATTCCTCAATCGTCAATATCTGCACCTGGGGCCATCACGTCTTCTGTCTTGTCAATAGCCCGAAATCCTGCCCCGTTACGTTCCTCGTGGCCTGTACAAACCACGCCCACGATTTATGTGACTCCTTCCTCTTAAAAGCGTCCAACCGGCTCCTCAAACCAGCATCAATCGCCACCGGCTCGTCTAAATACAACACGGGGTCCCGCAAGCGGAATACCCACGGGTATGACGGGGATGCTGCCTTCTTATTCTTCTCCGGTTTCGATGCCACTACAGCGTGCGCGACCACGCCTCTGCCCTTAGCATAAAAGCATATTCGGTCCGGCGGCTTAATGCGGTCCTTCCCCGGTGTGCGTTCGCCAAAAGCCCACCTGCGCTCTTCGCCAACCAACTGCTTGACCCATTCTATTGCGGACAGCCCCTTTTCTGCCCTCACGGACGTGATCCAGTAAGCACTTTCCTCTTCCGCGCCACCCGGGTCCGTTCTCGGCTTCGCTGGTCCCAGCGGGGGAAGCTCTTGTTTCGCGATTTCTGCTATTTGCCGCAAGCGCCCAGTCACAATATCGGCGGGGAGTTGTGTGTCACCGGCTTTGTCGCACACCATCTCAATCAGAGAGTCGGGCGGGCGACTGAGTAGTTCCTGGATGGCATTATCTAAGTTCATTTGCGCCTGCCATTTGTCCCAGGCCTCGTCGGTCCTTCCAGTCAACAGCGCCTTCTTGGAGAGGAGTTTGAGACGGTCTGCGGCTTGGTCAAGAGGTATACCGTCTGCTTCGTCAACCCGCGCCAGGTCAATGGTCCAGAACACTTTCTTCTCTATGGGGGCCTCGTGCAACAGGTTTACCAAGATGACCAAATGCCCGTTCATGCGTGCACACCAACGGATACCAGCATTAAGTCCGTTTGCGGCCAACTGTCTCCAGCCCTTGTCCGTTTTCAGAGAATCGTGCAGGGGTTTTGCCTCTATCAACAGCAGCACTTTGGCACTGTCAAGGAGTGCATAGTCTGCTGGCTCATCACTCGGCTTTCTCCTCCATTCTAGGTAGACCTCATCCGGGTTCAGGGTGTCCCAGCCAAGCCATCCCAGTAGAGGCGTAATCAATGATGCTTTCGTATTTGCCTCGTTGAGCTTCACACCTTTGTCAGTATGACTCTTCACCCGCGCCACCAGACTTCGCAGTTCCTGCAATTCCTTTGCCATAAGCTACCATCTCCTATGTACCACCGATACACAGCCAGCGGATAGCAACCCAGCGTCGCTTACTTAGACGGCGGGTCCAGGTAAATGAGGTCCACACTCTCATCGCCCACGTGGTCCCGCAGAATCTCCAAATTATCCCCAAAATATAGCCTGTTTCGCCAGTCGTCTGCCATGGGCATACTCTCTGTGACTCGGGCTATCAGCTCACGTCCAGAGTTCTTTGACCTTCCTTTAGTCGTTCCATGCACCTTTGTAGTTGTTTCTTCAGCATCTGGAAAGCCTGGGTACGCTTGTCGCTACCCTCGTCAAGAGGGTTTTCGATGATGTCCCAAACAGGACCCTCGATGGTTCCTGCAATCTCTCTATTCCGTCTGAGAAACGCTCTAAATTCGTGTCCTGCCATCTCCAACAATGCGTCCTGCAGCTTTCTTTTGTACACCCCTTGTTGCTTGCGGGAGAGGACTACCCATGCTGGGATGACGTCCATCGCAAACTGAGATAGACCAATCCGGGGCACCCGCCTGTGCATATAGGCGATTAGTTTCTGGCCAGCCTGTTGGGCATACACCCAAACAGGACTCTCTGAGTCGAAAGGCACATAGTGGAGTGGCAATTGACCAAAGTCTATTATTAGCTTCGCAGCCATCCCTGCGTTAAGTTCGTCAACGCAGAACTTATTCGCAACGAGCGAGAGAGTATTTTTCGCCTTCTCTATCAGTGGAAACGCAAAACCCCATTCCTCGAGAATCGTCGTGCAGTCAACGGTCTTTGAATCAGGCACAACCAGGGCGACGTCCAAGCTCCCACAAGCACGTGCACGCACATGTGCGTTCTCTCGAATGTCTTCTGTCGTGACCCCAGCATAACGGCGCAGCTGGTCTTGGTCCAGACTCCCGCCGGATTTAAACTCCCAGAGGATTGTGTGCCCCTTGTCTTCTGAGCAGATCATGATCTCCGGCGTTACGCCCTCATTTTCGCTATTTGCGAACTGCAGCTCAATGCAGAATTCGGTATACCCGAGCTCTGCAAACAACGCGGGGACACTGGGGTTACGGTGACACATCGCAATTATCAGATTAACCATTTGGAGATTGAAAGACGTATATTGGCTCTCCATCAATCTCAGCCTCCACTTCGGAGTCGACTGTGTGTTGTAAATTCGTCCACAGCCGAATGATTGTGTTCCCGCAGGAGTGTTCGTGAAGATATACACGCATCCAGTCCTTGCCAATCTCGAAATCGAGCGGATGGCCTACGTGGAGATCGACTGCCGCCACGTGAAAGCAATCATCGGTGAAACGTACGGGGACTCCCCACAGCCGGAACGGTGGTACACACCTGAAGAGACGCTCACATAGTATCGAGGCGTCTTTCACAGGAGCACGGAACCGAAATGTCACGGGCGAGCCCTTGATGCGCCATCTGGACCCTTCGGTCTCGTGGATGATACGCGCTCGATATTCCAGGTCCCTCAGCGCGTCAGCATACCGTCGTTGTATGTTCGTCACCAGCGTCTGATGGCATTGAAACGACGTGCCCCGAGCAGTAATCTTCCCGTTGAACTTGATGTCGTCGACGCTATATGACTCATCATCCAGCGAAAACCTGACTTTGACCTTGGATAGCGTTGTTTCGTGGGGGAACGCCTTTGCTTGTCGAAGTGTCGACAGAATGTCCCCAGCGCGATTGCCCCATAACTGCATTTTTAGGTATCCGACCTGCTGGTCACTGTCGATGTCTTGCGTGATAAAATCGCGCGCATCGAAATCAAGCCCCAGCCCGCTGAACATCCCGGTTTTCGCCGCCCATTCGAGGAATGGCACCGGTAGCCAAAACGTGTCGAACTCAGGGGTGGCACGGCTCAAGCGTTCGATGCACCAGTCAACCTCCGCGCTCCCCTCCATGGAGTGGACAATCCAGAATCGCGGCGTCGTGGCGTCTATGTATAGATCAACCTCGCCTTTCTTTGCCTGGATATGTAGCTGGAAAAAGTGCTCTTCTTCGGTCTGGCGAAACCTAGCGCTTGCGAATGGGCTCTGCTCTCCCTCGATGACCTGCTTCATGTAGGCAACGATGCTTTCGTGGCTGCCATCGCCAGAGGGATGGACCTCTAGTAGATATGTCTTCACCAGCGAGGTATCGTACTCCAAGCGTTGCTTCTCACGTAATTGCGAGGAGCTTCTGGTCATTCGATCCTCGAGGTATGTCGCTAAATCGCGGCGCGTCTGGATATCCATCCCTTTGTCTCCCTCACGGTACTAATTTCGGCGCAACTAAGGAGAGTGCTTGTGCATAGTAAAAATTCGACGCTGCGACAATTGACACCTCCTCGCCCCCAGTGTACGCCTGTGCGCCGGTTGCTGTCAATCGCCGAGCGTGGAGTCGTGAGATAAAGACCGTGCCACAGGCTTCCAGCCTGTCCCTGGAACCGACGGGCGAGACGCCCGTCGTACCGATTGTCACCGGCGGGAACCGCCTTGGCTGCCACAGCACGCGAAGGCCTGCGCTACGCGAGACAGCTTTAGCAACGGCAGTCGGGGCAAGCGTGCCCCTCCCACAATTTACGCCGCACCTCCTGGCCCGGGGGCGGGGCGACTATTCGGTGGCCCGGGTATCATAAAACACATTACTCATTATACACTATCAGGAAGCAAATCGCAACGTGGTGTCTGGGGGGTAGCGGGATGGGCCTCGTTCACAATTGCGCCACAATTTGTCCACAGTCTGTTGACAAACGGTGACCCTGGGGTCACCCCCTGGTGACCATGGAGGTAGCCCCGCGCGCGGCAGGGATGCCGCTGCTTGGTTGGAATTGTCATCTGTAGGGGCGGAAGTTGGCTACAACTTCCGCCCGGCTTTTGCGATATCGGGCGGATGATCCTTCGGACATCCGCCCCTACATTT
>JALGUR010000091.1 GCA_029820565.1 Candidatus Zipacnadia bacterium | reverse complement strand
TGCTTGTCATAGCTGAAAGAATCAACGGTATGTTTAAGGAAGTCGGTCAGGCTATTGCTGACCACGACGAGAGCGTAATTCAGGACCTGGCCCGCCGCCAGGTCGAGGCCGGCGCTGGTGCCCTGGACATCAATGTAGGCCCCACCGCTGAAGATGTAGTGGGGACCATGGCCTGGCTGGTGGAATCGGCCCGCCAGGTAGTTGATGTGCCTATGTGCGTGGACAGCGCCAAGCCCGAGGCAGTTCGCGCTGGCCTGGAGGCGGCCGAAGGCCACGCCATCATCAACTCAACTACGGCCGAGCCCGAAAAGATGGATGTCCTCCTACCCCTGGCTGCCGAATATAACTGTTCCATCATTGGCCTGACCCTTGACGCCAATGGTGTGCCCCGGGATGCTGACGGGCGAATGGAAGTGGCTTTAGCCTTGGTCGCCGCCTGCATGGAAGCCGGCATACCTACCGACCACCTTTACATTGACCCGGTTATCCTGCCGGTCAATGCTTTGCCCCAGGTGCCGGGCGAGGTGCTCAAAGCCCTCGGAATGTGCCACGCCCTGGCCGATCCCCCTCCCCAGACGGTCCTTGGCCTGAGTAATATCTCCCAGGGCGCTGTTTATCGCCAAATCCTCAACCGCACCTTCCTCGTTATGGCTATTGCCCAAGGGTTGGATGCCGCTATTATGGATGCCTTTGATGAAGAAATGCTGGATGCCATGATTACTGCTGAACTGCTGCTCAACCAGCACGTATACTGCGACGACTTCCTCAAAGCCTACCGGGCTTAGGTTTTCGCCCGCCTTGTAGGACCGGCAAGCACAGACTGATGAGCATCGCAACAGGGCTTCGCAGAGGTGGGCGCAGCACTAATCGGGGCAGATTTGCTTGCTATCCTTAGCCACCACCAGTCGCCCGCAACCGCAAGGTGCGGGTCAGGGTGGTGGTTTGCCCGTTAGCATCGGTGGCCACGGCCCGGATGGCAAAAGTCGGTTGCTCGGCAGAGACGGGCAACTGTACCGAGAAACGCCCCTTAGGCCGAGGAATAACGGTCTGCTCATTGACAGCGAGGGTTGCTCCCTGCTCGCAGATGCCGGTTACTTTCACTGAATCGCCGCTGATGGTTTCGTCAGCGCCAGGGTGGGTAATCTGTAAATAAGGTCCTAAGTTACTGAGATGGCTCTGCCAGGCCTGATGGTCAGGCCCCGAGAATTGCGCCAGTTGCGGCGAACTTCCCGAACGACCCAACCGGGCAATGCGTTGCTCTGTAACCTGGACAGAGCCGCTGGTGGTCTGAACTGAAACCGTACCTTCATATACCGAGATTTGTGTGTTGCCGTCGGGAGCGACCTTGACCGAGAACACAGTTCCCCGCACGCCGGCAGTAGCAGTGGGGGTGCGGATTTCAAATTTAGATTGCTGCGTGAGAATCTTCAGTATCCGAATCCAGACTTGCCCAGTGTCAAGTTTGAACACTGACGTCCGGGCATCAGTGGACTTGTTAAGTTGGCACTTAAGTACGGTCAAAACTGTCTCGGGCCCCATCTTCATACGAGTTCCGTCTATCCAGTTCAGAGTCAGACTGGCCTTGGGCCCCGTGGACAGGGTGTCTCCGGCCATCACGTGTCTGGTCGTTCCCACCAGCGGCCCAAACTCGGACTGGCCACCTGCTTTGACCTGGACGCGGCCAACCACGTCGCTAAGATGGGCAATGCGTTGCATTACCACCAGCGACTGAGTTATCAGTACGCCCGTCACTATTACAAGCAAGAATATAAAGATGAACAATACCGCCATCTTGCGCATATATCTGCCTCCGAGTGCCACTCCTCGGTCGGCCAATCAACCGGACTGGCCCATTCTCACAATCTACTGTCGCTATTAAAACTTTACCCTTGAGGGCCGCCGATTAAACGGCAAAGGAGCCTACGGTGGAGCGCAGCATACCTGGCCCGGCCCGGCGTCAGGACAAACATAGTAGAATCCTGTTAGCCCTATCCCTCGGCTGCACTATGACGATGGTGGTCATCTTTCTGTGGCCTGCGGCCGGCCTGCTGGACAAACTGGAATATCGCACGGTTGATTGGCGCTTCCGGAGTCGCGGCGCCCGACCGCCAGCGCCCAACATTGTCATCGTAGTCATTGATGAGGAAAGCATTGCCCAGGTAGGCAAATGGCCCTGGCCTCGTCGCACGTTCGCGGAATTGACGCAGCGCTTGGCTGACGCTGGAGCCCGGGCCATCGTCTACGATATATTCTTCGTCGAGTCCGACTCCTCCGACAGCGGCAAAGCCGGCGACCAAGAATTTGCAGCGGCTACCCGCCAGGCTGGTGATGTCTACCACGCTTCGTTTGGCTATGCTCCTGACCAGACAACAACAGCCTCGCAGCCTACGACCGAGGGACTGACTCAGTACGCTTGGTCGCAGGTACGCCTTATCCGGGGCCGAGGCTTGAATGCATTGGCCACCGGCTATGAACTGCCGGCTTTGAGTATGCCTTTCCCGGCGTTAGTAGAAGAGGCGGCCGGCGTGGGATTTACTAATGTCATTGACGGGGGTGATGGCGTATTTAGATATGCGCCCCCACTGGCGAACTACGGCGGGAAGTTATATCCCTGCCTGGGACTGGTGGTGGCCGCCGACCAGTTAGCTGTGAGCCCGGAGCAGATTACTGTCAAACTGGGGCACAGCATTGACCTGGCTGATCTCAGACAATTGCCCATCGACCGTGGGGGGCGCATGGCCGTCAATTTCGCCGGCCCCGACCAGACCTATTCGTATCTACCCGTCCGCGAGGTGCTAACTGCCCACGACCATCCCAGAGACTACGACCTTGAGGACAGAATAGTAATAGTAGGCGTTACGGCCCCGGGTCTACATGACTTGCGGGCCTGTCCGTTTGGCGGCGTTATGAATGGCGTGGAGATACAGGCCAATATCGTGGATAACATAATAAATGCTCACTTTCTCAAGGAGGTCAAGCCCGAGAAAGTCATCTCCATCATACTATTCATGGGTCTGTCGGTCGGGGCAATGTTTGCCCTGGTAGCCACTTGGGGGGCCGTAACCTATGCCATAGGTATCTTGCTTGTCTACAATCTGCTGTGCATCTGGGCCTTCAATACCCGGGGCGTAGTCATTGACATGCTCGTCCCTACTCTCACTGCCCTGCTCAACCTGCTGGCGATGTTGATCTACAAGTTGACCACTGAGGAGAGCCAACGGCGCCACGTGCGGCAAACGCTGAGTCATTTCGTGCCCGAGGAAATAGTTTCGCAGTTAGTGGAGGAGGAGGCCCTGACTACTATGCAAGGTCAGCGCCGGGAAGTCAGTGTGCTGTTCTGCGACTTGCGCAACTTTACCGCCGCCAGTGAGCGGTTGGCCCCGGAGGATACAGTGGCCTTGCTAAATCGCTACTTTCAGTTGATGCATGAGGTCATCTGGGAGTTCGGCGGCACTCTGGACAAGTTCATAGGTGATGCGTTGATGGCCTTCTTCAATGCGCCACTGCCCCAACCTAACCACGCCCAGTTAGCCGTGTATATGGCTATTGAAATGCAGCGCCGTATCCAGTTCAATCAGGCTGAGTGGGAGTTCTACGGTATGTCTCAGATGGAAGCCGGTATTGGCATTAGTACTGGCGAGGCCCTGGTCGGCTGCGTCAGTTCCCAGGAACGGATGCAATATACCGTCATCGGCTCCCACGTCAACCTGGCCGCCCGCCTGGAGGAGTTAACCAAGCGGTACGAAGCTAAAATACTCATAAGTGAAACCACCTATCAGCAAGTCAAAGATTTTGCGGCGGCCCAGCCCGTAGGCGAAATCACCGTCCGCGGCTTTGCCCAACCAGTCAAGGTCTATAGCGTGGAGGTCTATAGCGTGGAAGTGCCTGCTTAGCGAAAGTTTTTGCTCCGGCGTAACCACCTTGTTACCGTATTGTGCTCTGGCGGATATGGACAATCGCCGTCAATTTTGGTATACTAAAGTCGTGATTATCGGGGGCCAGCGGGAGCGTTGCCAGTATTATTATGCGCCTTTATCAAGTTAGTAAGCGGATAGTGGACGTGATCGGGGCCGGCGCTGGGCTGCTACTATCTGCTCCTCTAATGTTGGTTGCCGCCGTGGCTATTAAACTGGACTCCCCAGGCCCGGTATTATTTAGTCATATGCGTTTAGGCCGCAACGGGCAGCCTTTTCAGATGTTGAAGTTCCGCTCGATGTATCAGGATGCCGCGGCCCGGCAGGTCTCCTTGGTTAGTGACAACGATATCGCCGGACCAGTCTTTAAGATTCGCTCTGACCCCCGCGTCACAGCAGTAGGGAAGTTCATTCGTAAGTATAGCCTTGACGAACTACCCCAATTGTGGCACGTACTGGTGGGCGATATGAGTCTGGTTGGACCCCGACCCCCGATACCCGACGAGGTCGCTCGTTATGAGCCTTGGCAGCGGGAGCGCTTGGCAGTCAAGCCCGGCCTCACTTGCATCTGGCAGGTCAGTGGACGCTCGGATGTCCCCTTTGACGAGTGGGTGCGCATGGACATTGAGTATGTGCGGCGCCGCAATATGTGGCTGGACCTCAAACTGCTACTGCAAACCATCCCTGCTGTCATCACCGGCCGCGGCGCCTATTAGTCTATTGAGACTGTTGCAAAACCCGTGGGAGGGGCATCCTTGCCCCGATATATGTACAGTTTTGCCCAGCAGGGCTTACACAATTTATTCTGGCAAGTGTCCCTCAATTCCCTTTTGCAACGCTCTCGTATTACTGGCTGTCTCGCCCCCGACTGTAGCCCCGAGCCCTCCCCTACCACATTGCCGGCGATGACATTGCCCCGGCAGCCTCGCAGGATCACGGCGGCCGGCCCGTGGAGAAAAATAAAGTGCCCCGGGAGGTGGACCTCAATTAGCCCAGAATTATACTGCTCGTTGGTAATCTGTCCGATGAAAGGAGTCAGGGGCAGCCGTGGCCATAAAGATTAACCTTCGCATTCCCGTGAGGCATCGGGGAGAGTTGCTAACCTGGGGAGACGACGAACGCCAGCGGATTTGCCAACGTCAATCTGTTCTCGCCCGACCAAGCAGTGCAGGATATGGCCGATGAGTTGCGTGTACGGGCTCCTGATCCAATCTATGACTGAAGCGCTCACAAAACCGTGACCTCCAGGCAACGGGTACAAGCCGCACTACTCCATCAAGAGCCTGACCGCGTGCCAGTGGACTTCTGGTCTACGCAGCAGACCGATGCCCGCTTGTTGGCCCGGCTGGGACTGGCCAGTCGCGACGAACTGCTGGCCGCTTTCGGCGTAGACCTGCGCTATATCGCCGGACCTGAGTACATTGGGCCGCCCCTGCGGGCAGAGCCGAATGGGACGCGGTATGATTTATGGGGAGTACCCCGCAAGCAAGTGGTCGTGGCCCAAGAAGACTGGCAGCAGTACTATTGGGAGGTTACGCGCTACCCGCTGGCCGACTGCGAGAGCGTCGCTGACGTGGAGGCATACGACCGCTGGCCCAACGCCGACTGGTTTGACTATTCAGTAATCCCGCAGCAGTGTCAGGCCTGTGGGGACGCCTGTGTCGTCTTTGAGGGGGATAGGCTTAATCGCATCGCTCAATTGAAGCCGGCGATGTACCTGCGCGGCCCCGACCAGATTCTGGTTGACCTGCTACTATCCCCCGACATTTTTGCCGCTATCACTACTCATCTTCGCCACTTCTATCTGGAGTATGAGCGTCGTATCCTGGAAGCGGCTGACGGCAACATTGACCTGCTAATGACGGGCGACGACTTCGGCACTCAGGATGGGCCGATAATGTCGGCGGAGGACTGGCGTCGGGGCCTCAAACCCGGCTTTGCCGCATTCATCCAGTTAGCCCACCGCTACCAGGTGCCCGTGATGCATCATACCTGTGGAGCGATCACCGAACTCATCCCCGACTTCATTGATTGCGGGCTTGACGTCCTGCAGAGCCTGCAACCCGGGGTGCGGGCAATGGACCACCGCCACATCAAGCAGGAGTTCGGGCGGGATTTGGCTTTCCAGGGCGGCATCGGTATCCAGCAGACTCTGCCCTTTGGTACACCACAGCAGGTTCGCCAGGAGGTGCGCCGCTTGTTTGAGATAATGAAGCCGGGCGGAGGATTCATTGCTGGCACCAGCCACAAGATTCAGGCCGACACGCCCGTAGACAACATCTTAGCCCTTATGGACGCCTACCACGAGTTCGGGATATACAGATAAGTTAGCCCGCCAATCAGATGCCCCGCCGTCGCTCACGCGGGGCAAACCGGCTCTACGCTTGACTCATCCCTGGAAAGCCTGCTGCAGCACTTCAGCCAAGCGGGCAATGTCCTCACGAAACTTCGTCCCTGCCTCGCCACCGAAGACCCCCTCCTGCGATATTTGCCCATAATAGGCCGGAATGTAGCCGCCTATGGATAGATCAGTCAATCCGTCCGCAATCAACTGGCGCTGCTCAGAATTGGCAACCTTGTTGCCTATCACTACTATGGTCGTTAAATCAATATCCTCGGCCAGAGTACGGATACGCTCCACCGTCCTGATCGCCGGCCGGGTCGCGTCCGTTACCACTACCAGCCCGTCCATAGCCGCTACCGTTCCCCGCCCCAGATGCTCCAGACCAGCCACCAGGTCCACCACCATATCTCTATCCAGGTCTACCAATTCCCGCAATACCGTCTTCAGCACCGAATTCTCCGGGCACAAGCACCCTTGACCGCCTTCGGTCACTGTGCCCATCACCAGCAGGCTCAGCCCATTAGTATCAACCATGTAATCTTCAATAAGATCAGTTACAGGAGGAGACAGGGCATACAGCCCGCCCCGGCCCGGCTCGGTTCCCGCCCGTTCAGCCAGCACTTCCCGCATATCAGAAAGCGGCCGGATATTCTCAGTAATCTCATCGGGCAAGCCCATGTAGTAGCCCAGACAGTTGTTGGGGTCAGCGTCTACAGCCAAGGGACAGCGCCCTTGCTCCGCCAGCCACAGAATCAGCCCGGCACTGATGGTAGTCTTGCCTACTCCGCCTTTGCCCGCGACAGCAATCTTCATAGTCTATTCACTATCCCGTTATTCTACGGCCTCACGCAGTGCTTCCCGGGTCGCATATCTGGTCAATTCCACTGCCACGTGTTTGATAGTGTCTCCTAACTGCGGCGCGTCGGCCATACTGGCCAGGCAGGGCCGGGCGTGATGGAGTTGCATTGCCTTCTGGATTAGCTGTTCGTCAGCCCTTTCACCGACCAGCCGCTCGGTAAGCCAGCACGTCAGCCCACAAGGTGCCCCCTGAATGTACTCGGCTGCGCTAATCTGGTTTCCTTGCAGTTTCAGGGCGAATTGAGGTTTGCCTATCTGGTACTGCTGGCAGAACTGCTTAATTATGTCAGTGTTTGGGGTTATGTTGCAAAACGGTCGGGGAAAGGCACACTCTATACCCCGTTGGCGACACGCCTCGGCCACCTGCCGCCGTAGCCCCGGCTTTATCCAGCCAGCATCCTCTATGGGTGCAATCAACGCCTGCTGGGTGGGGCTGGATGCAATATGGGGCAACTCCAACAGCAGGGACTGGTGCAGATTTATGGCGATAATCACCGCGGCCTGTCCGACATCATCAGGCAGGAAATCCCGGGGATTATCCACTACCAGCGGTAAGCGCTCAGGCAAGCGATGCACTGTCACTTCGCCCCCCTGGCTTTCTAAGTATTCCTGAACCAGTTGCGGGTAGCGTCCTCCGCTATGGCATATCTCTACACAGAGCATTGGTGACTCACACTAAGGGCGGAAATATGGGCTGATTGGAGCAGACGCCGGTCACTGGCGGCGACTACCGACTACCAGTGTAACCGGATAGTTAGAACCTGATTGCGGAATGGTCTTGATAGGAATTTTCACGGTGCCCTGGGCCGGGACCCGTCCTTGGTACAGCAGTTTCTCCTGATGCGGGCGTAGAACCTTGGTATCCACCAGTTGCCCGCCAATTTGGAACAATCCACGGACCGCCCCGCCGGCCGCTATAATCCTAATTTCAAAGCGGCGGGGAGCGTCAAAGGGGTTATGAACTTCAATATCAATATTATACATCACCCCATAGTCGCCCGGCAACTGGTCAGCCTCCCTGTGCTTACCAATGTGCACAAAATCCCACGAGCCGCCAATACTATGGGCAATTGACACTTGGCGGTGGGCCTCATATTCGTAGTCCGATAGCGGCAATGGGGTATCGGCAGAGGCTTGCAGTCTACTCATTGGCAGGTCAGCGGGGGTAGGCTCGGCAGTCACTTCTACCAGCAAGGCAACAGTCCCCAGGTTAGTAAGTTGAGCCACTCCACTGACCAATTGGGACGGCCGAGTGGTCTGTTGATAGATGTTCCATACCGCGCCCGCCGGAATCGCCACCACATACCCAACCGAGTCCTGCAGTGTCTGCCAATACCGCAGCATGGCCACGTGACCTATGTACATCTCGCTGCGTCCCGGTCCGGCGCTGTCGCCCCGAACGTGAACGCGCACGGGCATCTCGTTATTGTTGATAAGCCTCAGCGCAAAAGTCAGGTGGCTGTCACTGAGGTTGACGTGATGCCACAGCAGGCGGCGACTGTGCCCTGCCGGTACGCGCTGGCGCAGCAGTACCCCCGGTCCGGTCACCTTCTCCGGTTTGTTGCTAACTAACACGCCCAAGGGCTGGGTGTCGGGGGCTGCCACGCGTTTGTGGTGAACGACTACTTCCTGCTCCTTGCGAAAATACCCCTCTCCCTCTAAGACTACACGCCCCTGCCACAATCTGTCGCTCCCCGTCAGTTCAGCCAGACGAGCCGTTGCTCCAGAGGCTACTGTCATGCCACTGAGTATCGCATTCACTGCCGCCTCCCGTTTAGTCTGAACCGGAATATTATCCCCAGTGATTTCTCCCTGGACAAAAGCCTTGATTTGACCCGCCCAGGGCCGGCAGATCACTTCAAACTGGCCTCCGGCCGAACCTGCCGCCACTTTCACCGGGGCCTCTCCGCTACCTTTCCCAGCCACGATGAACGTTTTATTGGCTTCATCTACGGATACTCCCGCAACCTCCGGTGCCTCACTTTCCACAGTTATCGTCTCGCCAAACTGTCCCCCATATCGTATGGCCCGACTTTCTCCTACCGGCACGCGCAGATGACCATCCCCATCCACCGCAAGGTAGGGAGAGGTAAAGGCCGCCGCTATGCGCTGGGCCCATTCGGCCGCGAGGTTGGCCACGCTACTGCCCGACAGGCGAGCCGTCTCTGTATCAGGAGCCACCAGTAGATTGTTGCCCGCTGTCACTTGGACTGGTGAACCCACCCGGGCCACCCTAATATCGTCAGCGCTAACGCCCTGGAGCGCCTGTTGGTGCAGTCGCTCGGCCACAATCTGGGCCCGGCTGCCCACCGCTGCCCCCTTGGTCGTGCGGAACCTCACAATTACCTTGCCGCGGGCCATAACTTCACCAACGGTCATCCCCTGCCCCTGGCGTACCACACTGGTAAACCACAGCAAGTCAGCATTAGCGCGGCTCACGTCTGCGCTCCACACCAACAGCGCAATAAGGACTATTCTGCTCCCTTTATTACCTATCAATGCAACACCAACTTTGGTACACCGTACACTACTGGGGTCAACAGGCGAATTAGACTTCAGGTAGACTTCACCGGGGCGGACAAAATACCTCTTCACTGACTGGCGTGGGGCTACTATGCAGTCCGCCTCAGCCGCACTAATCCCTCTCCAGCGCGTAGTTCTCCCTGCGGGGGTGCGAGACGTAATCAGTGGCCGACTTCACCGCAAACTCAGCGGCCTGGTAGATATCCTGGCCCTGGGCTAAGCCGGCCGCCAGACCAGCGGTAAAAGCATCGCCGGCCCCAACTATTTGAGCATCGGACACCGGCGAGCAGGATATATGCCGACAATTGCCTCCGCTCCATACTTCCGCGCCCTCGCTACTTTTGGTTACCACCAGATGCTTGGTCCCTATCTGCATCAGTTGGGCCTCACGCAGGTTGGGCGTCGCCACAGTCGCTCCATCCCAGATGTCAACATAATCCCGCGGGCCAGGATCCACAACTACCGGGCAATCCCACTCAATGATGCGGCGCAGCGTAGACTGGCAATGTCGCCCAAAGACCCCCTTCGCATAGTCGCTGCATACCACACAGTCGGGCACCCCCTCGCCTGTGCCAGTTTGGTAGCAAGCCGCTACGGCCCAGTCGCTGGGGATCGGCTTCTCACAATCAACCCGAGAAATCAATTTATCCTCGGCATAGGCCCGCAGTTTAACTGTGGTGATCGGTAGCAATGCCTTAAGACGATGCTCAATGCTGCCTAACAGACGCTCCAACTGGCCGGCCGCCCAGTCCGGCCCTACCACCCCAAACAAGTTAACCTGATGGCCCAGCCCTCGCAGAATCGCGGCTGTATTGGCCGCCCCGCCCGGATAGTAGCGCCAATGTTGGCCCGTGATGCAAAGGGTCGCTCCCTCGTAGTTTTCCCGGAAGCGACCCCTCAGTTCGCCGTCTAACATTACGTCGCCCACAACGAAGATTTTCATATTGCCTTTAGTGCCCCAGTCGTACTAATCCTGTCTCCATACTCCTCTTCAACAGTTATCGGTGGCCACTGTCTTCCAACTCGGCCAGGCGGGCCTCGAGTTGCTTTATTCGGTCAAGCAGGTCGGGCAGGCGATGCTGCAAGGCTACGGTGCGCAGACGCTCCTGGTGAGGTCGGGCCGGAGTTCCTGAGTACACACCCGGCTCGGTAATGTCACCGTAGACTTTGGCCCCGCCACCGATGACTGCATTATCGCAGATTTTGATGTGGTCGTTAATCCCCACTTGACCGCCCATCATTACGTTATTGCCAATCCGCGCGCTTCCGGCAATGCCCACTTGGCCGCAGAGTAAACCATTCTCACCAATGACCACATTATGGGCTACATGCACCTGGTCATCAATCTTGGTGCCTCGGCCAATCCGCGTGGCCGCCACCGTGGCGCGGTCTACCGTGCAGTTAGCCCCAATTTCCACATCATCCTCTATGATGACCGTACCAATTTGGGGAATCTTCTGATGGCCCTGGGGAGTCTGCAAGTAGCCAAAACCATCGCCACCTACCACCGCACCACCATGAATGATAACTCCCCGGCCAATGCTAACTCGATCTCCGATATACACGTGAGGGTGTATCTCACTATCGCTGCCAATACTGACTTCATAGCCAATATAGGCCAATGGATGAATAATCACATCCTCGCCAATAACAGCATTATCACTAACAACGGCACCGGCGCCAATGGCTGCGCCTTCACCTATGGACGCGTGTTTACCTACAAGGGCGCGGGGATGGATGCCCTCGGGCAAACGCCGCTCAGGGGCAAAAAGTTCCAGCACCCTACTGAAAGCCAGACGGGGGTCTTCGGTGATAATTATGGGCTTACGAGTGCTCCTGGCATTAGGAGGCACTATTAACGCGCTCGCCCCCGAATCTTCGCCCTGAGGTAGCAGGTGGGGCTCAATCTTCGCCCTGAGGTAGCAGGTGGGGCTCAGCAATATGAGCAATGTGGCCGGCTTGCGCCTCCTCCAGGTTGCTGACCCCGGTGATGGTTACCGATCCATCGCCCTCTACTACCCCATCTACCAGTGCGGCCAATTGTCCTAAGGGGTATGCTACGGTTCTCACTTTATCTGCCCCTCTCGGTGCTTGACGATTTCTGCTTTGTCCACATCGTCCTTATCCTCTTGCCAATCATATCAGTCATGTCCTGGCCGTGCCGCCTCTCGGCAGGCAGCAAATGCAAATCTATATTCTCTTCCCAGGCCACCCGCCGCGCCGCCCGTCGGGTGGCGCCAGCAATAGCCCTCGTCAGCGTCGCCTTGCTGGCTGTCAACCGCGCTACCTGCTGGGCACATAGCGCTTCATATTCAGCCTGCGCCTGGCGGCGCAGTCCATCCGCCGTCCCGATCGCTGGTCCGTCCGCCCCTACTGGTGGCACCGCTTGTGGCGGCAACCAGGATGGCTCACTTATCCCCTCCACCATCTGGCGCAACTGCTGCGCACTTTCCGCTGAGGTCTGCTCTGGGCCGTAGCGCTGCGCAACACGCGACACAACTTCCTTGTGGGCCGCGGCCATAGCCTCCTCTTCTTGTTGCCTAAGTTCCCCCCGCAATCTCTCCAGCCTGGCCTGACCCTGCTTGGCCTCTTCGCTCAATTGCTGCTCGATTTGTTGCCAAATCTCCTCGCGTCGCTCCTCGGCCTGCTGCTGGGCTTCGCTATCCGATAGGCTCAAGTCAAGCCCCAGATTTCTGCGCTCCTCACGAAATTGCTCAGCGACCTTGGCCCGTAACTTAGCCAGTCGCTGACTCTCCTCAGCCTCGGCCTGTCGCAGTTGCTGTTGGGTCTGTTGATGAATCTGCCGCTGCCGCCAGGCCAGTCTGGCCGCCAGATCCCTGGGCAGTTCCCCTGACGGTGCCGGTTGCGCCGTCCCCAACCCACTTTCCCACCCCCGGCGCCACTGCTCCAATCCCTGTGTCGGATAATCGGTCAGCACTGGACCTACTACTACTCGGCTTTCCCAGGGCCGCTCTATCTGGGCAGCGACCTCAACTCCCCGCCGGCCGCGGAGGGTATCAATGTGTTCCGCCAACGACCGCAGTTCCTCATAAAGCGGATGCATAGGCACTAACATTCCCAGGTATGCATAACCCTTTAGAGATTTTGACAGTGTGGGGGAGTATTTGGTTGCAACTTTTTGCGGACTGCAAGCCATACCTGCGAAGCAAAGCGCCAGCAGCAAGCCTGCTGGCAGCATCACCCGAGCCCTAAATTGGCCAAATCTTCCCTGGAAACTAACCGCCGCCACCCTCCTCACTCTCACCACCTTCAGTAGCCTCTTCGGGGGGCGGGCCTGCCTCAGTTGGTTCACCTGCCTCAGCCTCCTCCGCGCCCTCTTCACCGCCCTCTGGTGCTTGGTTGAGGCGCTCAATGATCAGATCGGTTATATCTTCCCCCCCATACAGCACCCAAGCGGCATCTAAGACTAAGTCATAATTATGTTCCTGCGCGTATTGGGTAATGACCTTTTCCACCACTTTCAGCAGTTGCCCCTGGGCCTGATCCACTTTTCCCCTGTATTCGGCCATTATCTGTTGCTCCAGCGCCGCCAACTGTTGCTGGCGAGCATCGGCTACTTCCTTCAGGCTATCAAATTCCTCGTCTTCCCCGGGGGTCCGGTCCGCTTTGGCCCGCAATTCCACGAACCTGTGTAGTTTTTCAGCACAAAGACTACGCAGTTCTTCCAGCCGGGCCGCCTTTCCCTCGGGCAGCGGCCGAGAAAGTTCATATATTTGCAGCACTTCATTGAAGTTCTCCTGAGACAGGAAGGCGAAATCCTCCAACTCTTCCCGATATTGTTGCCGCTCACCCAGCCACTGCCTAATCTCCTGATCTTTCTCGCTCAGGGCGGTATACTCATTACTAATCTTCTCTATACTAACGATGGCCACATGCAACCGACTGGCGGCCTCACCTTCCGCAAGGGCCATCGTTGGTCCCAGTAAGGCCACGGCCATCAAACATACAACCCCACCACTTACGCAAGGGATCTTACGCATAGAGTGTGCTTCCTTTCTGCTTCCAGGCATTTGAGTTAGCCGTGGGCCTCGCGTCACCAAGTGTCCGTGGCCTGTGCTTTAGAAGGTATGTCCAAAGCCGAAATGTACCTGGCTGCCGTCCTCGCCAAATCCAAAGTCCAACCGCAGCGGGCCCAGCGGTGTCTCCGCCCGGATACCCCCCCCAGCCCCCACGTGCATATTGAAGTCCTGATCCTCGGCCGGGACATCAAAGCCGGGCACTATGGTGGGGAACTTTCCACCAAAGGCATCACCGACATCCACAAACCCGACCAGCGTCAGACTTTCTGACATCCGATACCGATACTCGGCATTTAGCAGCACCAGTTTCTCTCCCCGATACCGATCCTGTTCATAGCCCCGCAGCGTACGAGCCCCCCCAGCACTATAAGAGTCAAAAAGCGGTACGTTCCCGGTGCTAAGCCCCAACAGAAGCCGCACCGCCACTACGTCACGGCCATTGGGCATGGAGAAGTAACGACGCTGGTCTATTTGATACTGTTGAAAGCTCTCTCCGCCGCCCATAAATCCGCCGGCAGCTTCCCAGGTCAACGCCCGAAATCCGCCTTGGGTAGGCTTAGTTATGATATCGCGAGTATCCTTCGTCCAGCCCAGAGTGATGCTGTTTACTCGCCCGCCAGGATGCAGGGGCGCGGCTACTACTATCGGCCCCACGACATCTCCCGGCCCAGGCTTGTCCGGATCCAGTTGGGGGTTGTCAGGTACCGGGCTGCGCCCGCCCCGCCACCGGTCATCAGAGGCCTGTTGTGGCGCAGCCGCCGCTGGACCCACACCGACCGCCGGCCCCAATGAGCGGGTGCCCTGGAAGAATGAACTGGAGACCTCCTCGGTACGCAGGCTGATGCTCACTTTCTGGCTGGCGCTTGTCGGCCGGGCCAGCTTCAGGGTGGCACCAGTGCGCCGTTCCCGGAATTCCTCGTCGGGCAGGGCCACCGCTGCCCCACCGGTAAACCGACGCTGCCGCTCAGTATCAAACACTTTAACATTCAAGGAAGTGTCGCGCGCATCCAGGTAGGGTTCAAAAAAACTGACATCGTAACTGGTACGGCCAAACAATTCCAGATTAACTACCGCCCGCTCGGCCCGGCCCCGCAAATTATTCTCTTGGATCGATAGCATCATCACAAACTCATCCAGGTCACTGTACGCCGCTGCTACCGAGGCCATTCCCGTAGGCTTCTCAGTTATTTGAATTACTGGCTGCACCGCCTTAGTCGGCTCTTGCTCACCAGGGCGCAGGTCCAGTTTAACATCTTCAAATATGCCCATATTGAAGATGCGCTGGATATCTTTGCCGATTCGCTGCTCCTGAAATAATTCGCCGGGCGTGGTGTGAATCTGGCGGCGCACTACCCACTCTTTGGTCTTCTTAAGCCCTTCGATAACGACTTCCTCCACCCGCGCTTCATTTATTACAAACGTAAGCACGCCAAAATCATCAGCCACCGCCTCAGAGATATGGGCAATATGGCCCTCCTTGGCGTAGCAATCTTCAATGCGCCGCACGTCCCGCCGAATGATGTTATTATCAATTATGTGGCCAATCTCGCTAAAGATGGCCTCCGCCAGGGTTTGGTCATCAATCACCGTGTTGCCGACAAACACAATCTCTTCAATGCGCTGTTTCTCTACTATAGTTATTATCACCTCAACGCCAGCCTCCGCTACTTCATAGGCGATCGCGACCTCATCAAAATAGCCCATATCCATTATCGTCTGGCGGGCAGCGGTGGCTTTCTGCTCGGTGTAGGCTTCCCCTATCTTCAGGATGTCTTTGACTTCGTCGAGTATAGCGTCGGCAGATATGTACTCATTGCCTGCAACGCGTACCGCCGAGATCAACACATCTTCTTGGGCCCAAGCAGCCATCCCCACTATTATTATCAGGCCCCAGCCCACCGCACTTAGCCGAGTTTGCCAAGTTGACATCATCTCGCTCCTCTGCAAATTCTTGTATTGATTAGGACAGATTACCAACAATAGAGTTTCCTCTCTACCGCGATCTTTCCTCCTTCTTACTCCTCATAACTACACCATCCCCTCCAAGTAACTTTCCAATCTCTCGCGCAGAATACTGCGCGCCCGAAATAGCCGCGACTTGACCGCCTGCACACTACAACCGAGAACCGCGGCGATTTCCTGATATGACAACTGCTCATAGTCGCGCAGTACCACCACTTCTTTGTAGTCCAGCCGCAGCTTGCTGATCTGAACAGATACCGCTTCCCCCAATTCATGTCCCGCAGTGAGTAGTTCTGGACTACCCGACCAGTCCTCCACTTCACGGGGCTCAGAGTCCTCCTCACCATACCTGATTGGCTCATCTAACGAGAAACTATGCGCCTGCTGCCGGCGGGTGCGCCGCTCCAGGCGATTCTTAGTCAGATTCACGGCAATGCGGTACAGCCAGGTGTAGACTTGGCTATCTCCCCGGAACTGCCCCCAGGCCCGATAGGCGTTGACAAAGGTATCCTGAGTGAGGTCTTCGGCCTCCTGCTGATCTTGGATCAACCGGTAGATAACCCCATAGACCCGTTGATAGTTCTCCTCAATAATCTGGTGAAATTCGTCACCACTATTAGAATCGGCCACAATTCAGTCCCACTGGCTGCTTGTGCCTCCCCGGCGCACTGAAGTTTAATCCGAACAACCACAAGGAATTATACCATAAACTCCCTGCCTACGGCTACCGCCAGCCTGCCTCGCTGCTGATTGTTCCCTGTAGGCTGTCCCCGACCTCTTCGCCGCCAGTCGTCCTCTTTTTTGCTGATTACCGAAGTTGCCGCCAAGACCTGCTGGCTTTGGGACAAATCCTCTTGACCCCAAACTCTATCCCTCTTATACTGTGCAATTGACTTTTGCACTACTCTGTGGCTAATTGTATGCCAACCGTGTCTCAGTTAGTAGCCGCGGCATGGTCAAGCGGATTCCATTATGGAGATACTCTTTCTCGGCACTGGCGCCGGCGAGTTGTGGCCCTCGGCATTTTGCAACTGTGTGGCGTGCCGGAGGGCGATTGCCCACCGCAGTACGGGAGCAAGAATCGGCGCGTGTGTGCTCGTGGACAGAAAATATCTCTTTGACCTGCCACCCAATGTGGCTCTGGCCGCCATCCAGCGCGGTATCAGCCTGGCTGAAGTGACCCACCTGTTCGTTACCCACTCCCACCAGGACCACTTTGACCCCGGTGTACTCACCGCTACCGGCCGGGGCGGCGGCCAACCCCTGCACCTTTACTGCAACCGGCGGCTGGCCGACCTGCTGCCTACCTATCAGCAGTTCAATCGCTGGTTTGACCCCGACAGTCTCAACCTAAATGCGCACGTGCTCGCCCCAGCCGATACTGTGCGGGGGCCAGAAGATGAATTCATTCTGACGGCTCTGGCGGCCGACCATGACACCACCGGGGGCGAAAAGCCCCTCATTTACTGCTTCCAACTCGGCCCGAAGACCATACTATACGCTTGTGACACGGGCTGGTTTCCAGACCAGACGTGGCAGGACATCCAAAAGCGCCAATACGACGCCGTTATGCTCGATTGCACCTTCCACGACCTGCAGGAGTGCCGGCACGGACACCTCAGCACCGGGCCGTTTCTGGAGATCAAACAACGCTTTGAAAAAGAAGGGCTGCTGAAAAGTGGGGCGCACTTTATCGCCCAGCACATTGCCCACGGCCACCAGGGTAATGACCCATCCGCCCAACAACTGGCCGACCGGTTTGGCCGACACGGAGTGCAGGTGGCTTACGACGGCATGATAGTGGACATCTGATGACTAACATGGAACTTGGCATCTCCACATTGCTCTGGTACGACGAAGATGATTTGGTCCCGCATCTGCCGCTACTGGCTGCCGCGGGCATCCGCCACATTGAGATCCGGCGTCTACCCCATCATCTCGATTATACGAGTAAAGATGGTGCTGTACGATTAGCAACAGCCCTGGAGGAGCACGGTGTCGCGGTGCACAGTTTGCATGTACCTGACCAACTCATAGCCGCGATGTCCGGGCTGGATCAAGATGTACGGAGGACGGCGCTCGCCGAGGTCAAAAGGATCGCTGTGGCGCTGACGAAAGTGGGGGGCAGGATACTGGTAACCCATGCTGGCGGAGTACTGAAGGACGAAGCCGAGCGCCCCCTGCAATTTGCGGCCGGCCAGGAGAGCCTGGCAGAACTGGCATCGTTTTGCCGGGGCATCGGGCTGCCGGTGGCCGTGGAAAACTCCCTGCCCACAAAGCCGCGAGTTGGTGATACCGTGGCTGAGGTGGTCAGATTTGTCGAAGACATCAACGCCGGCAATGTTGGCTATTGCCTCGACACCAGCCACGCCCATCTCGGCGAGGGCGAGGTGCGGGCGCTGGAGCTCGTCGGGCCCAAACTGATGACACTGCACATCAGTGACAATGACCGTCAATCTGACCAGCATGCCCTCCCCTTTGATGGCACCATTGACTGGACCGCGTTCATGTCGCGGCTCAAAGCGACCGGCTACGAGGGCGTGTTTATGCTGGAGGTGCGGGCGACCCAACAGCCGCGATTGATGCTCCCCAGGGCTAAGGAGCGTTTTGAGCGACTAATGAGGATGTATCACGCCGATTAGATAAGAGGACTAGGCTATGCTACACAATCTGGGCATATTCCCCGAACCCAGCCACTTGGGCCGGCCCAAAGATTATGCCAATTCCGCACACCAGGAAGGAATTAGTTTCCCTTTTGGTGTATTATTTACCCAATCGTAGTATCAATCTTATAAAGAAGGAGGATGAGACATGAGTAGACACAGCGTTTCCACAAGTGTGTTGGTAGCGGTGGGTGTCATCGTGGGATGTATGGCGGCCTTCTATGCCGGGCAGGGGGCTCGGAACTATCTGGGCTCAGCCCTCCCCGCGGCCTACGCCGAGGACCCAGAACCCATTCCCGACACGGTCGCCGAACGAGTATGGGTGGACGACGAGGAGCAAGGCATCCTGAAAGCGGGGGACGAGGAGATTCTGCGAATACAAACTACGGCCGGCGGCCTCACTGGCTACGAACGGGCCATAATTGCCGCCAAACGGATCAACGATGCCCTGGCTGCTGGCACATCGGGCAGCGAGGTGGCACCCCAGCAGGTTGGCGACCAGTGGGCAGTCACGATCGGTGAGAGGCTCCTGATTACGGCTAACTCCCAGGAAGCTAGTCAGGCCGGCGGTACCCCCGAGCAGTTAGCCCAGCAATGGGCTGACCAGATCACCGTCGCCCTGCTTATCACCCCACCGTCCCCGGAGGAAGACGGAGAGACAGCAGAAGAGGTGGTCACCGAGGAGCCAGGCCCCGAGGGTGAAGAGGTAGTCGAAGAGCCGGCTGCCGAAGGCGGCACAGAAGAAGCAGCCGAGTGGCAGCCTGCGGAGCCGTATAAGAACAAGATAGTGCCCATAATCAGCGTGTTAGAAGGGGTCCGCATCGGCATTGCCCGCGTCAATGGTCCCCAGTCGGCAGTAAATCAAGTTCAGGCCGTCGCCCAACTTGAGACCCACTACAACAACATTCTGGAGATAGATGTCTATGTGCCTATCTCCACCAAAGTTCCCGGCAAAACTCTGGCCCGGGTTCAGGGGGTCGGCGTTACCGGCCTCGGCGACCTGCGGCTTTAGTAAGGAGGTCTACACATGACAAAGCACAATCCCTGGCACCTAACAGTAGCCGTATTGATTCTAACCGCGTTCGTTCTCGGACTAGCAACCGGTCCCCAGTCGGTGCAGGCGTTGAGTTTAGGCGGAGGCTTCGGCACCATCATCAAGCTTTTCGGCATCGCCTACATCGTCAGCCACTACGGTGACAAGATTGACGGGGTGATAAATAACCTGCTCGGGCAGCATCAGGCCAAGGTAGTCCCCATTCTGCGCGTCGGCGGGGGCACCGCCATCGGCGCCGCCCAGGTAATGGGCCCCGCTCGGCAGGTTGATAAGGTCAGAGCCGTGGCCGAAGTAGAGTGGACGCCCAGTCGCAGAATTCGCGCCCGGGGGCTAATTCCCATTTCCACCGAGGACGCCAGTACTATAAGAGGCGTCGGCGGAGTCGGGGTATCGGCCAACATCAAGTTCCCCCTGTAACCTGAAAGTTGTTGCTGTGGGGGGGGCCGTAGCCGTAGTCCTTTCCGTGGCCGTCTGTAGGGGCGGAAGTGCGCAGCACCTTCCCCCCGCTTGTCCTGAGCCTGCGGAAGGATGCCCCGACCTGGCTTGGCCACCTAACGTTGCGCCGGCCCGGTGAAGCTCCAGGCGTCGGTGGCATATTTCTCAGCGCGCAACCGGGCGGCGTGCTGCTGTTCCCTTGCACTCAGGGCAGCCGGCTCCAGGCTAATACCCAACGCCTTGCCGAAACCAGTGATGAGCGCCTCACCTGCTTCCTCGAACGACACCGATCGCCCTACGGCGTCCGATACCGCCACCATCGCCTTCCCCAGCCCAGCGCTTTGTCCCTGGCTGTCATCTTTCGGCGGCATAACCGCCAGATGGTCATCCAGGTCCAGGGTGAGCGGCACCGAGCCATGCTGCAGTATTACCCCATCCCGCCGGACCTGCGCCGAGCCGACGATCTTGCGCCCGGCGACAGTCATATCCACTTGGGCGGTCTGCGCAAAGCAAATGGCCGGTAGATCCCGACTGGGGGCCTTCTCATTGCGGTTGTGCTTGGCCAGACGGGCTTGTGCCCCTAACAGTTGTAGGCCCGCCTCAATTCCCTGCGACAGTTCGCGGTATGACTTCACTACACTATCGCCATGCCGCAGCAGCCGTTGGGGAACACACACCGAGTAGGTAACTTCGTCATCATGCAGAATAGCCCGCCCGCCGGTGGGCCGGCGAACCAGACCCCAGCCCCGCCTGCGTATCTCCTCAACGTCTATACTCCCGTCCAGTTGCTGGAAATACCCCA
>JALGUR010000024.1 GCA_029820565.1 Candidatus Zipacnadia bacterium | reverse complement strand
GCCATACAAACCGATACCCAAGGCATTCATCTTTCGTTCAGCCAGATAATCAATGACGTACTTCCAGTCTTCGAGTTCCATCAGGTCGGGTCCCCACTTATTCTCCACGAAGATACCACGGGTGGACATAGTGGGCCAGTCGGTAATTGAGGCTGACGGGATGCCGCCGGGCGTCGGTATGGCCTGCAATATGCTATTCAGAGTCTGAAGACCCCACCGTAGACCGGAGACCGTCCGCGCCCGCAGGTGTGCTGCGTCTGGCCCCACCTCCAGCGCGTACGCCTCCGGCCAGGCCGTCTGCGGCGCCTGGGAAGGGGCCAAGTTACTGTCCATTTCAAGTGAGACGCGGTAGTTGCCCGACCCGACGCGGCGGGCGAACTGGTCAGCAATATCGCTGGCTTCTTCGGGTACTCTTCGGGTACTTCAGTCAGGGTTATTCCATCCGGCCGCTGAACCGTGTCACCGGTCAGTACGACTATCTGTGGCTCGGGGATGATTTCGGGGAAGTTGGCCGCGGCCGCAGACGTAGGCGGCCTTGCAGTTTGTGTGTTTTTCATTGATTGTGCCTCCTTTGTGCCTTGGCAGTCTACTATCGATAGAGTACGGTGATACAATTAGTATGGTGTTGCACGTTTTAGGCTACCGCGGCGGCCAGGGGTTCGGGGGCGGCCACCGGCTGCTTGGCCTCCTCGGCGGCGGCAGCCCAGAGATATAAGCAAGTGTAATAAGCCGTGCGCAAGTAGGCGGTGAACACCATGGCCAGACTAATCAGGGCCAGAGCAATGAGGATAGCCAGCACCAGTAGGGCAGGGCTGACCAGGTACAAACCCACGCCCGCAACCACCGCGATCAGCACTATGACGCTGCTGATGACCTTGTTGACCAGGGTGACGCCGACTTCGGCCACAATTACGTCGGACAGACGCTTGCTGTGCAAGTCCCGGGCCCGGCTCATCGCCTCGCGCAAGCGGCTGTCTTCAATGATTATGATGGGGAGCATTAGGTAAGTCGCCGCTTGCCAGGCGTGTTCCACCGCTTCCGCGGCCACCCGGCGGATTGTGCTGCGGCCTTTGCCGCGAATGGCCGACGTAAGGACGCCCACGATTGTGCTTATCACCGCCAACTGCACCAGCGCTCCCAAGTTCTTCAGGGCATCCAGATAAGCCTCGCCGAGCCGAGCGTCACGACCCCGCAGATGAGTATCAATGAGATTGACGGTCATGGCTGTGTAGAAGTAGGTGATGATGTAGGCGATCAGGACTATGGGAAGCATTATGACCCACCAGATCAGGCCTCGCCCGTCCTCGCTGGCCCCGATGGTGTCCCACACGCCGGTAAGCCGCAATATCCCGTAGCAGAGGGCGTAGAAGGCGACCAGGGTGACCACCGACAGGGCCGAGGGGATGAGCAGGTCTTTGTCGCGGGTCCACATAATCATACTTTGCTTGAGGAATATCCAACCGCGCTGCAGTTTGCCCCAAAAACCAGCCCCCACCGCCATAGCCGCCGGGTCCCAGGGCCGTGCGTGTACCGGTGAGGTGCAGTAGTCGGGGCTGCCTGCTGGAGGCCCAAGTTCAACTTCAAGAGGTGCGGTAGGCTCTGCTTCCGCGAGCCTGCCCTCATCCAACTTAGCTCCGCAGGAGAGACACTCTGAGTCGGTGTAGTAGATATTGGCCCCGCACTGGGGGCAGCGTAATTCCTCATTTTGGGTCATGCTATTCCCCCCTAATGGTGTTCGGCACTGTAGCAGAGCGTAGGTCGCTGCCGGTGCCAGGCGGTGGCTTGCTCGTAGGCGTAGGCAACTTGCAGAATCGTCTCTTCTTCAAAGGCCCGGCCCATAATCTGCAAGCCTACGGGCAGCCCGTCCACGAACCCGCAAGGAATGCTTATAGCGGGAATACCGGCTAAATTGATGGGAATCGTGCAAATGTCGGCCAGTTTCATAGCCAGGGGGTCGTCGGCCTTCTCGCCAATCGGGAACGCAACCGTTGGGGAAGTGGGAGATAACAGGACATCGCAATTTTCAAAGGCCTGGTCAAAATCGCGCTTTATCAGGGTGCGGACTTTCAGGGCTTTAACGTAGTAAGCGTCGTAATAGCCGGCGCTCAGGGCGTAAGTGCCCAGCATTATGCGCAGTTGCACTTCGGGCCCGAAGCCTTCGGCCCGCGTCTGAGCGAACAGGTCATAGATGTCATCGGTGGGCTGGGTAGTGCGATGTCCGTATCTTACCCCGTCGTAGCGGGCCAGGTTAGAGGAAGCCTCGGCGGGAGCGATTATGTAGTAGACCGGCAGGCTGTAATCAATGTGGGGCATCTGTATCTCCTCGCACTGCAGGCCCATATCCTGCAACTGATCAATAGCCGCCCCCACGCACTCGCGCACCTGTGGGTCAATGCCCTCGCCTAACAGTTGGCTGGGTACGCCCGCCCTAAGACCGTTAACCGAGCCGGTCAGCGACTGGGTGTAGTCAGGTACAGCAATATCTGCTGAGGTGGCATCGCGCGGGTCATAGCCAGCCAGTAGGTCCATCATCAAGGCGCAATCGGTTACATCTTTGGTCAGCGGGCCAATCTGGTCCAGAGAGGACGCATAAGCAATCAATCCATAGCGGGAGACGCGCCCGTAAGTCGGCTTTAGCCCCACCAGGCCACACAGAGAAGCCGGCTGGCGGATGGAGCCGCCGGTATCCGACCCTAATGCTACAAAGGCCTCGCCCGCCGCTACCGCCGCGGCGCTGCCGCCGCTGGAGCCACCAGGGACGCGGTCCAGGTCCCAGGGATTGTGGGTGACCTTGAAGGCTGAGTTTTCGGTGGACGAGCCCATAGCGAACTCGTCCATATTAGTCTTGCCCACCATGGGCAAAGCAGCCTGCCGGCACTGCTCTACCACGGTGGCATCGTAAGGGGGAATGAAATTCTCCAATATCTTGGAGCAGCAGGTGGTGGGCAGCCCTCGGGTGCACATCAGGTCCTTGATGGCTATCGGCACTCCAGTGAGCGCCCCATCGGCCTCGCCCGCGGCCCGCTTTCGGTCGGCCTCAGCCGCCTGCTGGAGAGCAACATCGGCGGTTACCGATACGAACGCCTCCACCTGTGGCTCTACCGCCTCAATGCGCTCCAGGCAGGCCTGAGTGGCCTCAGCAGATGATATTTCACCCGCGGCTATATTGTCGGCTAATTCGTGGGCGGTCAGTTCAAAAAGTTTCATGTTCGCGTTCTCTCTGTGAGCATAAGCGCAATAGGTAGTAACCCGCGATTCTGCCCGTGCCCTGACTTATTTTGCTTGTAGCTAATTTCGCTATTTGCAAGCGTTTCTCCTTCCGCACCAGGGCGCTATGGCCACTATAACCGGTGGGTTATCGCCCGGATGCGGGGCCAGAGTTGTTGGTACAGACTAAAGTAGTGGTCATACTGCTGGTGGCTGTGCTCATCAGGCTCATAGATACTGCATTGTTGGACTAATTGGTCCACGGCTTGGGGGACCGAATCATAGACGCCGGCTGCTACCCCACCCAGGATGGCTCCGGCCAGGCAGCCACTCTCGGTGATGTTGAGTGTCACGACCTGTTTGCCGGTAATATCGGCTTTCAGTTGCAGCCAGGCGGGGCTGCGGGCTCCGCCACCAGTGGCCGGCAGGCGTTGGACATTCAGTCCCGCCTGGGCCAGGGCCTCAATGTTCAAACGCAGTTCAAAGCACGTGCCCTCCAGCAGACCTTTAATAAAGGTTGCCCGATCGGTGCTCAGGGTCAAGCCCAGCATCGCGCCCCGTGCCTGACCATCCATATACGGTGTAGCCGAGCCGGCAAAGTAGGGCACCACTAACAGACCAGTAGGCCCCTGGGGCAGGTCCTGTAGAATTATCTCGTAGACGCTGCGACCCTCGGTGGCGGCACGCTGCTGGTCGGCCTGGGCAAAATTGTCACGGAACCAGCGCAGGATGCTACCACTGGAATAATTGAAGGCCTGAGTTAGATACATATCGCCGGCCACATGGGGATAGCAGCAGTAGCCCAACTGCCGCATCTGCTCGGTGCGCTTGGGCTGGTCAAAGGCGACCATAAGGCACTCGACGGTGCCCATGCTGTTGACCGCTTCACCCGCGTGAATAACCCCTGCCCCCAGAGCAGTCATAGCCGCATCATGACCACCAGCGACTACCAGGCAGCCCGGCGGCAGCTTCAATTGTTCAGCGACCCCGGCCGGCAACTCACCGACTACTTCGCCTGGTCGGATGGGCTCGGGGAGCATTTCGGGACTGATGCCGGCCACCGTCAGAATCTCCTGTGACCAGCGCTTATTTACTACGTCAAAGGCCATAGTGCGCGTGGCCAGGCTCCAGTCCACTCGCAGCGGCAGACCTAACTTGAAGAAGATTAAATCGGGCCACAGTAGATACTTGCAGGTAGCCGCGTGCACTTCGGGCCGGTTCTCACGCATCCACATAAGTTTGCTGATGGTGTAGTGAGGATGGGGAGGCATACCCGTGATATGGAATATCTTCGGCTCGCCCAACGCTGCACAGAGACGGGCCGCTTGCTGCCCGGCGCGGCTGTCGGGAGCGGTGATAGTGTTGTACAGGAAATTGCCCTGGGCATCTACGGGAGTGAAGGCTACGCCCAGGGCGGAGATACACATGGTCTGGACAGGATCAGCCCCCTGATATGAGGCTGCCTGGGCTACGACCTCGGTGAACGCTTCCCATACGGCAGTGGGGTCCAGTTCAAACCACCCGGGCTGCGGGCGCAACTCAGGGTACTCACGGTAGGCCTGGCCCAGCACCGCGCCGTCGCCGTCAAACAGCACGGCCTTCGTACCAGTGCTGCCTACATCAACACCCAGCAGACTCATCAGTATCACTCAGGTAGCGACACGGGTAACGGCACCAAACGACTTTGCGAGGAACTCCTCTTTTGGAAAAGAGCGGTTCCCCACCTCCTTCCATAGAAAACTTTAGGCCTCAGCAGCCTGGGTCTCCTGAAAGACACTTTCCACGCCACTCCTCAGACAGCCGATGTCACTGGTGCAGAACACTATATCTACTCCCTTGTCAGCCCACAGAGTGACATCAGCGGGGCGACCGGGCACCGCTACCGACTTCCCCTGGCTGCGGGCGGTGGCTATTACTTGGTCGGCCGCCGCCATTGCAGTGGGATGATTTGGCTGACCGACCACCCCCAGGCTCGCCGAAAGGTCACCGAGGCCCAGGAAGATAGCGTCCAACCCAGGTACACGACAGATTTCCTCGACTCGCCCGACGGCTTGCTGGGTTTCAATCTGGGCCATCAAACATAGATTCTGATTAACGCGAGCCCGCCGCTCAGCGACCGGCTCTCCCCGGCCATAGTTCATCGCCCGCGAAATGCTGATGTAGCCGCGATCGCCCTCGGGCGCGTAGCGGGCGTGGCGGACCAGCTCTTCTGCTATCTCGGGGGAGTTGGCCATGGGCAAATCAATAATATCGGGGCCGCATTCGGCCGCCTTCAGCACGTTCTCGCGGCGCGCATCAGGGATGCGAATCAAAGTCAACATCCCTAAGCCCGAGCCAATGCGGCATAAGTTCTCGGCCTCAGCGAAGGTGATGAAGCCATGCTCCATATCAAACCAGACAATGTCAAAGCCCACCTGGCCGCAAATCTCCACAAACACTGGATTATAGCGGTTGAGGAAGGCGCCCACCAGGGGCGGACGGATCTGTTCACTTATAGCTTCCTGGAGTCGGTTCATTACTGGGTAACCTCCTGGTTACGCCCCGTCCAGCCACCGCCCCACAGACTTTCTGGGGAGCAGTTGCCAGCGGGAGTATAGGGAAGAGTCAGGACTAACATTCGGTTGGTTGGGCAATTATTCCTCGATAATTCGGGGCACTCGGAAAAACTCGTCAGCCCGGTCGGGTGCATTACTCACCGCCTCTTGGACACCAAGTGAGGCAGTCACTTCATCGCTGCGGTAGACATTCTCCATCTGTATAGCATGGGAGGTGCTGGGCACCTGGTCAGTGTCAAGTTCCTGAAGTTGCTGGAAGTATTCTAAGATGCGATTCAGTTCCCGGCCCAGGCGCTGTATTTCCTGGTCAGAGAGGGCTAACTTGCCCAGATCAGCAACGTGGCGGACTTCTTGCTCAGATATCTCGGGCATTGCCAACCAACCTCCTGGTTGCTACTGAAACTGTAAGCCATATTAGCACATATTCCTTCAAGCGGTCAAGGAGTATTATATTGACGAAGTCGAAGAAAGGATGTATGCTATTATTGGTTGAGCATTGCAACTACCGCTCACCTATTGGATTACAAACTAAGGGGACCAAACCACGATGACTTCACGGCAGCGAATGGCAACTGCACTAAATCACCAGGAACCCGATCGGGTGCCCTTTGACCTGGGTAGCACCGTCGTCTCCGGCATCCAGCCTCGGGCTTATCGCGGCGTGCTGGAACTGTTAGGCGAAGGCGACCGAGAACCGTCGGGCTTTATAGACATCAAGCAGCAACTGGTTATTCCTCACGCCGATATTATGGACCGGTTAGGGGCTGATGCTACCTCTGTGCTGCAATATGTAGGCCGCGCTGATGGCCATTCCAATATGGATCAAGTGGCTGAGGATGACGAATACCTGTGGATGTACGACGCTTGGGGCATCGGCTGGCATATGCCCAAAGATGGCGGGATGTACTTTGATATGTATGACCATCCCCTCCAAGGGGCCACTCTGGACGACGCTAAGAAACTCCTCTGGCCCGATCCTACTGCTCGCGATTTTGACGAGATGGCCCAGGTAGCCCAACGGCTGTATGAGGAAACTGATAAGGCCATAGTGGTGCGCGGGTTCGGGGCGGGCATCCTGGAGATTTACCAGTGGCTATTTGGCTATGAGGACGCTTTTATCAACCTGATAGCCGATGAACCACTGGTTAACTATGTTATGGACAAGATCTTGGAGGTCAAAATTGCCTACACCGAGGCCGTGCTGCCCAAGGTGGGGCAATATTGCCAGATTTACTTCTCCGGCGACGACTGGGGCCACCAGGACGGGCCGGCCTTGCGCCCGGAAATGATTGACCGCCTCTTGGTGACGCGCCACAAGCAGCATCACAAGGTAATCAAGCAGTTAGCCCCGCACATCAAGATACTTTTCCACACCTGTGGTTCGGTCTACCAGGTAATGGACGGCCTTATTGAGACCGGCATAGATATCCTTAACCCGGTTCAGGTCAGTGCCGCCGATATGGGCGATACCGCGCGGCTGAAGCGGGAGTTTGGTGATGCTATCAGTTTCTGGGGCGGTGTTGATACTCAATACGTTATGCCCAACGGCACTGTCCAGGAGGTCAAAGATGAAGTCAAGCGGCGCATTGATGACCTGGCTCCCGGTGGCGGCTATGTGCTCAACACCGTCCATAACATTCAGAATGACGTGCCGCCGGAGAATATTATGGCAATGGTTGAGGCGCTTGATGAATATGGGTGGTATTAGTTGGGTGCAATGGGCTTGCAGCCCGGGAATCACAGGTACTACGACAATCTCAGTATGAACAGGATGCCCGTGCCACCGAACCATAATTTAGAATAGTTGGAGGAAGGCAAATGATAGAAAAAGCGAAATTCCTTGGTACGGTGAGTTTGGCGATGTTAGTGTTGACAACCGGGGCGGCGGCTGATATGAGCGGAGCTATTGAACGAGTCAGTGATAGCGTCTTCACGGTCAAGGTGGGCGAGCGGGTGGGGGCCGGCTTCATCGTCAGCCCAACCGGCTATGCGCTAACCAGTGCCCACGTGGTCGGCGACAGCACTGAGGTCTCGCTAACTTTGGCTGATGATAGCGACCTCACCGCCCAGGTGGAGAAGAAGGACGATGCCCGGGACCTGGCGCTACTGCGCCTGGGCCAGACGAACTTGCCTGCCGTGCAGTTTGCGGGCAGCGCTACACTGAAGCAGGGAGCGAAGGTGGCAGCGTTGGGGTCTCCGTTGGGACTGGAAGGGTCAGTGACCGAGGGGGTAATTAGCGCGGTTAAGCGGGAAATTGACGGCAAGAGTTACCTGCAAGTTGACGCGGCTCTCAATCAGGGTAACTCAGGGGGCCCAGTGATTGATGAGCGGGGACGGGTGGTCGGAATAGCTACTGCGGTCATCAAAGAGGCGGAAAATGTTGGCTTTGCCATACCCAGTGATGAGGCCATTGGGTTTTTGAGCGAGGCGCAAGTTGCCGTCAACCTGGCCTTGGGCGAGGGTCCCGAAGCAGTGTCAGGTAAACCACCGGCTGATGAGAAGAAGCCGTCCGTGCCGCGGCCCTCCCCGCCGACAGTTCCACGGGTGCGAGTAATCAGCCTGCTGCTACTTATCGGCATACCCTTGATCGTTTCTCTGGTGGTCTCGCTGGTAGTGTCATTGTTAGTGGTGCGCTCAGTGCGCCGCAGGGTGCAGGAGCCAGTGAGCGTCCTTCCCCAGCAGCCGCCAGAGGAAGAAGACCTATCGGATATTGATATTACGTTACAGTAATGGCCGCAACCTCGCGTAGCGCAGGCCTTCGCCTGCCGTAGCAGGCTTTCAGCCGACGCAGCCAAGGCTGCTTTGGCGAAGTAGGCATGGCCCGCGAAGGTAGGTTCTTAACCTGCGCGCCTTATGCCGGCGGGGTTAGAGAACCCCGCCTACGCGATAGATTTGCTGAATATGAGCGAAGGCCGACCGCCTCGCGGCGGCCCGCGCAAACAAGGAGGATAATCTGATGGCTAAAGTAGCCGTAACTATTATGGATACTACCGGCTCCAAGGAGCAGAAGGCCAGCCTGCCTGATGATGCACCGGTGCGGCGGATTATTGCCAAGTTGGTGCAAATGATGAAACTGCCGGCGACCGGCCCCGACGGCCAGCCGATGAGTTACAAGTTTCATCACAAGGCTTCCGGCAAGCAACTGTCCGACGACCAGACCCTGGGCGACGCCGGCGTCAAAGACGGCGACGTCCTGCGCCTGCAGCCGGAAATAACCGCCGGCTGAGAACCGACGCAACAAGGAGAGATCAACCTGACGGCAAAGAGAACTATAATAGCCTTTGTCATAATGACTGTAGTTGCAACCGGGGCGATAATGTGGGCCTCAAGCCGGACGAACGTGGGCCCTGAGCAGCGGGTAGCGGCCCAATTCTTGGGAGTTCCTGTGGAAGAAATGGTATTACGCAAGGAGAAACCCACGCTGCATTCCTCTCGCTTGAGTGACAAGAGGACGACGGAGCGGGTCTATTCAACCTACCATGAGGGAACTGAGGAGACTGTGAAAGCGCATGTATCAGTGGATATAGACCTATACTATGTTGCCTATATGAGTTGGGAGGACGATAAAGCCCATTGGGGTCCTGTGCCACAATCCGGCCAGCAACTTGCGAGCCGGGAGACTGCGCTGGAGGCGGCACAGAACTTTGCGAAAGAAAAGTGTTGGTTCTTCCGACCCGAAGATAGACTGACCTATGAGAAGTATAAGGACTATTTGCCCCAGCCGGTATATGACTTCCTGTGGGAAGGCCAAGGGCCCGACGAGTTTCAGCATCGGGTGCACGCAACTGTATCTGCAGTTACTAAGGAAGTAGTCACCTATAGGGCTTCCATACAACCACCTGATCCCAAGGCCAATACCTCTGTAGAGATTACCGAAGCGGAGGCCGCAGCCCGGGTACGGGAAGCGATACCCCGACTGTGGCCTAAGATGCTGGAGCCGATAGAAATAAAAATCTATAAGCTATGGACCCGCAGCCCCTATGCCCCACCAGGGCGACCGGTGTATATGGTCCACGTTCGAGGCAGGGGCAAGGTCGAGGGACGGGACCTGCACTTTGAGTATTACGATGGCTGTGGCGTAGATGCCTATACTGGCGAAGTGCTCTACCAGGTTATAGAACCCCCTCGCGAGCCGGAACAGGATGTGGAACTGAGAGTTGGCAGCGAACAAGCGTTGGAAATAGTCAAGAAAGCTCTCCCCGACCAGCTAACAGAGGTAAAGTTAGAAGTCGCCGGCTTGACCTCGCGCAGCCGACTTGCCCCTGCAGGTACTCTGGTTTATCCGATTAGGATAACTGCAAAAGCGGCGGCCCCCGATAAACCCGAAGAATTGTGGGAGTGGGCACAGACTTGGGCGGTTGACGCCGCTACCGACCGCATCTACGGCTTGCATGCGAGCGGAGAGGAAGACCAGGAAGTAATCACGCCGCTGTGGCCTAGTTTTAGCGGCGAATAGAAGCAGTAGGAAAATGGCTAAGGAACCGATTTTAGATATTGATTTAGAGGAGGATCGTTATCACCGCCTGCGGCTGATTCCCTGGTGGGATCAGGAGCGACTGGCCAACGCGCGGGTGCTGGTGGTGGGTGTGGGGGCGTTGGGCAATGAGATTCTCAAGCAGTTAGCCCTGCTGGGAGTAGGCAATATCTTTGTGGTGGATATGGACACTATTGAGGAGTCAAATCTGACCCGGGCCGTGCTGTTCCGCAAAAAAGATGAGGGCCAACCGAAGGCTACAGTAGCGGCGCGGGCGTTGCGGGAACTCAATCCCGACATAAATGTGCAGCCCTTTGTCGGCAATATCGTCTATGACCTGGGCGAAGGTGTGTACAATGATGTAGATATCGTGTTGGGTTCGCTGGATAACCGTGAGGCCCGCGTAGCCATAAATCAAAGTTGCTGGCACCTGGGCAAGCCGTTTGTGGACGGGGCTATTGAGATCATTCAGGGTGTGGCGCGAATGTTCACCCCGCCCGATGGCCCCTGCTACGAGTGCACAATGGGGGAGCGCGATTATGAACTGCTCAGCATCCGCCGCTCCTGTGCCTTGCTGTCAAAGGATGACCTCGTGCTGGGCAAGGTGCCAACTACGCCGACCACGGCGGCTGTTATTGCCGGCATCCAGACCCAGGAGGCTATCAAGTGGTTGCACCGGGACCGAGAGATGCCGCTGCTCAGTGGCAAAGGCTTCGTGTTTAATGGCTTTAGTACTGATTCATACATAGTTGAATACCAGCGCCGCGCTGATTGTCCGGCCCATTATACTATGCCCTCGCTGGAAGAATGGGATGAGTCGGTCGCGAAGATTATCGCGGGAGAAGCCTTGGAGTTAGTCAAAGAAGCAGTCTCGCCCCAGGCGGTGCTGGAATTTGAGCGGGAGATATGCACCGGGCTGTACTGTCCCAATTGCGATGAAAATGAGGAAGTTTTCCGCTCTCTGGGCAAAATTAGTGAACGGGAGGGGCGGTGCCCCCACTGTGGGGAATTGCGCGACCCGCAACTGACGCATGCGATTTATGGGGAGGAAACGTATCTGGACAAGACCTTGGCTGAGATCGGTCTGCCTCCTTATGATATTGTCACCGGCCGCGACGGGACGAATATGCAGCATTTCCTGCTGGCCGCCGACCGCCAGGAGGCTCTGGGCTGTATGGCATAGGGGCAGTTGTCTGACCGTCAGCCAATTGGGAGTGAGAAGAGGGTATGGACAACAACCGCCAGTCACCACAAGAGCCGACCGCTGACGAGTTACAGGTCTCTCTGGAGGCCAGCGAGGAAGCTGTGGAGCCGGGTGGGAAGCCGCCGGTGATAATGATTGAGGATGGAGTAGTGGCAGCCGCTGCCGAGCATGGGCAGCAGGATACCTCGCGGGAACAGGGCGGCGTACTGCTGGGGACCATCGCCACCGGCCAGCAGAGGACGGTGGTTTGTGTAGAGGCCGCTGTCCCGGCACCTCACACCAAGGCCAGCCGCTCCCAGGTCACCTTCACCCACGACAGTTGGAATGATATTTATCGGGTCATAGACTCACAATATCCCGACAAACAGATAGTAGGCTGGTATCACACTCATCCGGGATTCGGAATTTTCCTCTCGGAGTATGACTTGTTTATTCATCGCAATTTTTTCAATGCGCCCTGGCAGATAGCCTATGTTATTGACCCGGTCTCGCAGGAATCGGGCTGCTTCTGCTGGCAGGGAAGTGACATCACTCCGGCGGGGGGCTACAACATATACAGTTCGGCGGCACAGCGAGAATTGCCCATTGCCACCGTTAGCCCCGCCGCCGAGCCGCGCCCGCCAGAGTCCGTAGCACATCTGCGGCCCTTGACAGTAACGGTTCTGGCCGTACTGGGAGTGATCCTGGCGCTGCAGTTGGTAAATACGCTGCTGGTGGTGAGGCCATCGGCCAGCCGCTCGGTACAACGGGCGGCCCGCCCGTCGGGGATACGGACAGGCGAGACGCCTGTGCCACCGAGTATTGAGCCGTTGGAAGAGCAACTCACTGAGTACAGCACTATGCTACGGGACATTGAAAAGGAACTCGGTGAACTACGCAGCGACCTGGGTATCCACTATGAGTGGTACACAGTGAAGCCCGGGGATAGCCTGTGGAGGATAGCGGAGGAAGTATACGGACGCGGGGATATGGCCGGATTGATTGCGGCGGAAAATGGGCTTGATGCCGGGGGCGCGAGCCTGGAGCCGGGGATGAGGCTGCGGCTGCCGAAGTTGCCTGAGAAGGCTGATGAATCAGAATAATCAACAGAGCAGCGAGGAGATTCAGATAGATATTGAAGCGGCGGTTGGGCCCGAGGTGCCCGAAGGGCCGGATCCGGCGGAAGCCGAGGGTGTGCACCTGGTGAAACTGGGCCAGCCGGGTAGGGGATTGCGGGTGTTTATGTCCTATCCATGCCTCAAGCAGATGCTGGCCCACGCCGGGCGGCGCCTGGACTGCGAGGTGGGCGGGATATTGCTGGGCCGAATCTGCCGCAGTCGGCTGGGATTGGCAACTATGATGGCCGAAGCGCTGCCGGCGGCCCGCACCGACGCAGCCCGCGGGCACGTTACCTTTTCTCATGATAGTTGGGAAGAGATATACAGTTACCTGGACTCACTGGGCGAGAATCTGCACATTGTCGGCTGGTATCATACCCATCCGGGTTTCGGAGTATTCTTTTCTGACCAGGATACATTCATCCAACAGAATTTCTTTAGCGGAGCCGGACAGTTAGGTGTTGTGGTGGACCCGGTAAAGAAGCAGGTGGCAGCATTCTGTTGTCAGGAGGAGGAATTGGAGCCGGTGGCGGGTCTCTGGATTAACACAACTGAGGAAACCTATGGCATTGCCCAGCGGCTTGTTGAGACCTTGGACTACTGCGGGCCCCGGCCGGGCAGCAGTGGTTGGCTGCAAGCCTTGGCCCAACCAGTGCACCGACTGTTGAGAGGAGAGGGGTAGTAGCGGCCGGCAAGTGGACAGTGGCTGGTCGACAGTGGACAGGAACGGCAAACTAACGGCAGGGAACGACTGGCTCACCCGTAGCCCCTCTCCCCCAGGGAGAGGGGAACGGGGTGAGGTGCAAGGGCGGGCAGAAGTTGCAACCAGCTTTCGCCCCGCGTATAGAGTGCCGTCAATGTGTAGGAGCGGCATCCCTGCCGCGATGCCAGTCAGGGCGTGGAAGCCTCTCCTGTGGTGGCATGTGTGACTTGTCTTGTCGCGACAGGAATGTCGCTCCTACAATATGGGACAATCGTCTGGGCTACGCGAGAAGATAGCAGACGAGGACGGATATGAACGCCAGACTGAGACGGTTATATGCTGACTATCAACAATTGCGGGATGATTTCACTGGTCATCCCTACATAGCCGTGCGACCCTTACAAGGCAATCCACCCGAGGCCTATGAGGTAGTCTACCGGGTGCGGGGTTTGGCCCTGGATGATAGGACCAACCGCCCGGTAGTGCGTACTGACCACCGGGTCAAAATCTACCTGCAGCGCGATTATCCGCGCGAAAAGCCCAAGTGTGTGCTGACCACACCCATATTTCATCCCAACTTTGGGTCTTATATATGTATTGATGATTACTGGGCGGCAGGCGAGACGCTCAGCGATGTGATCATCCAGATTGGCCAGATGATCCAGTACCAGAACTACAACCCTAAAAGCCCGCTGAATCCGGTGGCCGCGCGCTGGGCAGTGCAAAATGAGCACGTCTTGCCGGTTGGCAATGCCGAACTGTACCAACCTGAGGTCGATATTGATTTTCTAAGTGAGAGCAGGACTCAGCGGAAGTCGCAAGACGATATAGAGATAGAATTGATGTGACTGGGAGTTTATGCGCTGTCCTTACTGTCATGAGAATATTCGGGTTCAGGGCCGGTTTTGCTCCAAATGTGGGGCGCAAATCTTCGGCCTGCCGGCGCGTGGTCAAGCGGGCTCTGACCACGCGGCGTCTGACGCTCCGGCACCGCCACCTCCCAGGAGGGCAAGCAGCGAAATCATTGATATTGATCTGGAGGAAGTCGCCCGGCCCAGTGCCGACGAAGCCGAGGCAATAGGTAAAACCTGTCCATATTGCCGGTTTCCCATCAAGCCAGGCCAGGCAGTAACAATCTGTTCGGAGTGTGGGGTGCCTCATCACAGCGAGTGTTGGGAGGAGAACGGCGGCTGTACTACCTACGGCTGCCGCGGAGCGTCGCAAGGTGAGCGGGCGGGAGCGACCTATGCCACCGCTCGCGGAACTCTCGGTGCGTCAGGGAGTGAGTCCTTGCCGGTGGGGGCCCAGGCAATATTTGCGGCTGAACTGGATGGCCAGGCAACCAATGCCCTGATTTTTGCCGTGCTGTCTGTATTCTGCTGCGGGATTCTGTCTATCATAAGTCTGTTCTGGGGCGCTTCAATCATCTCGCAGATAAATAAGTTGGGGTTGGGCACCTGCCCGGCTCGGAGCAAGGCCATCGCTGCCGTCGTTGTTAGTGGTATAGTGTTGTTCCTGGCTTTGATATGGGGCCTGGTAGTAATAGGGGGAGGCGCTGACTAATCGCTGGTATCAATTGTACTGTCAAGGGTGCTGACAAGAAATCGTAGGGCAATATGGATCATGAACAACCCGAAATCGAACTAACCACCGATACTACGGGTGAGCAGAGCATCATATCGCGGCCCCGGCCCCAGCAGCCGGTGCAGGTGGTCGGAGAAGTGGGAGCCTCGCCCGGGCAGCGGCCTATCTTTCTGCACCTGGATGCGGTAGCGACAATATTAGCCTCTCTGCCCACAGGTGAGCCGGTAGAGGCGGGTGGGCTGCTAATAGGCTATAACTGCGCTGATGCCTACGGGCACTACTTGTTGGTTGAGGAGGCCATTCCCGCTACTTTGGCGCAGGGCCGGCGGCTGTCTCTGACTTTCACTCACCAGGCCTGGGAGGAGATGTTAGCGCGAAAACAGAGTGAATACCCCGCCCAGCGGATAGTGGGCTGGTATCACACTCATCCCGGCATTGGCGTATTCCTGTCGGGGCACGACCTGTTCATACATCAGCATTTCTTTGCTGACAGTACGCACGTTGCTCTGGTCATTGATCCCGCCGATTTCACCTGGGGGCTGTTTTACTGGCAGAATAGTGATCTGGTGGCGGCCAGTGGCTATTTCATATACGGCCGGGAAGAGGAGACCTATCAGACTTTGACTGAGTTGCTGGCCCACCACAGTGCCCACTGGGAACTGCGGGCTCCATTGGATTGATGTGGCTTCGGGGCCCAGACCATAATGAATGGTAATGGAGGGCAAAAGGGACTGGAGAATGAATATACAGAATAGTACATCAAAACTTGTGTGAGGGACCAACAATGAAAACCATTGAGAGACTGATATGCGGGTTGTTGACGGTATTATTACTGAGCGGAATAAGTCGCCTTGCTGCTCAGCCGCCCGAAAAGGGCCTACCGGCTAAAGAGAGCGCATCGGAGGAGGGAGTGACTGCCGGGCTGCTCGCCTCATATATAGATAAGATGGGCTACGTCTACGAGATTAATACAACTAACAAGGTGCCTGAGATGTCCCTGACCATGCGGGGCGAGAATAATCAGTTCGATATGCGCATATTCATAGACGAGGCGCGCAAGGTGGTATACGTATGCGTCAACCGGCTTCTATACTGCCCGGCTTCCCATCCCCGACATGCGCTAATGATGCAGCGGCTGATGGAGTTGAACTGGCAATTGCTGGTCGGCAAGTATGAATGGGACAAAGAAGACGGTGAAGTACGCCTGTCCTATACCTTCAGCACTGAGAACGGTTTGGGCTACGAGAGCTTTGCCGCCTGTTTTCAAGCACTGATAATGACCGCTGACCAACATTACCCGGAGTTGATGAGAATAATGTGGGCAAGCCCGCTGACAGGCGAATCGCCTAAAGTCAAGCCTAAACCAGAAGCCAAGCCCCAACCGGCGACTAAGGTAGAGCCTAAGCCGACGGAAGAACTACAACCACAAGTTGAACCGCAACCCGTAGCAGAACAAGAGCCTGCCCCAGCCGAAGAACCACAGCCCGGGGAAGAACAGGAAGCCGGAGACAGCGAAGAGCCACAGCCTGGGGAAGAACAGGAGGCCGGAGACAGCGAAGAGCCACAGCCCGAAGAACCTGAGGCGGAAGCAGAACAACAGCCTGAGGCAGAACAACAGCCTGAGGCAGAACAATAGATGAGCGACGAAGGCAAATTTAAGAAACTATGGGGCGGGCGTTTTAGCGCTGACCTGGCGCAAGAGGCGCTGGAGTTCAGTGAGTCCACTGCTGCCGACTCCCGCATAATCGCCGAAGACATCTGGGGCAGCCAGGCTCATGCCATAATGCTGGCTGAGTGCGGGATAATCTCGGAGGACGATCTGGGCGAGATACTGCGGTGCCTGCAGGAAGCCCGAAGTGAGTATGAAGCGGGGCGGCTGGAGTTGCGCCGCGACCTTGAAGATGTTCACATGAATGTGGAGGTGTACCTGCGCGAGGGAGCCGGGCCTGAGATAGGCGGGCGGCTGCATACCGCCCGTTCGCGCAATGACCAGGTAGTTACCGACACTCGGATGCACCTGCGAGTGCGCCTGTTGGACATCCGGGCCGCGGTAGCTGACCTCCAGGAGACGCTGTTGCAGCGGGCTGCCCAGCATACCGAGACCGTAATGCCCGGCTACACTCATACCCAGCACGCTCAGCCCATCTCGGCGGGGTTCTGGCTGTCGGGCCACGCCTCGGCTCTCCAACGAGATCAACAACGAATAGCCGCTGCCTATCAACGCACCAACCTGTGTCCCTTGGGGGCCGCGGCCCTCGCGGGCACCTCTTTTGCCATCGATCGGGAGATTACCACCCGACTGCTGGGTTTTGATGGCATCGTCGAGCATGCCCTGGATGCGGTTGGTTCGCGGGATTTCGTGGCTGAGGCGCTCAGCGCTTTGGCCATACTGGCTACTAATATCTCCCGGCTGGCCGAAGAACTGGTCTTGTTTTCTACTTATGAGTATGGGATGATTGAAATCCCCGACGCCTTCGCCTCGGGCAGTTCCATAATGCCCCAGAAAAAGAACGCCTGCATCGCCGAGTTGACCCGCGCCCGCACCGGAACCATCTTCGGCCGCCTGATGCAAGTGCTGACATCCCTGAAGGCGCTGCCCAGCGGCTATAACCGGGACCTCCAGGAAGACAAACCGCCACTGTGGCATGCGCTGGATACGATAGACAGCATTCTGCGCGTATTCACGCCGATGGTACAGGGGATGGTGTTGAACGCCGAGCGGATGAGAGAGTTGGCCAGCGCTAATTTCGCGGCGGCCACGGAGTTAGCCAACTTCCTGGTCCGCGAGCGCGGGCTGCCCTTCCGCACTTGTCACCAGATTGTAGGCGAGTTGGTGGGCACTCTCATCAAGGAAGGCAAGACGCTGGACGACTATGAGCGCGTGCAGGAGCTGCTATCCGCGCAGGGACAACAACTTACGATTGACGAAATCGCCCAGGTAGTTGATCCGACTGCTTGCTTGCAGCGCCAGGTCAGTCTGGGCAGCACTAATCCGGAGCAAGTCGCGGGGATGATTCAGGGTCTTGGTTCCTCAGTGGCTCAAACTCGCGAGGAACTGGCTGCAGTGCGCAATCAACTACAACAGGCCCGTGCTCACACCGACCAGATTATCCAGCACGTCCTGGCGGGCAGTCCGCTCAGCGAGTGTGAAATGTAGGGGTGGGAGTTGGCTTCAACTTCCGCCCGTTCAGGCGATATCGTTGCTGGCCGTAGCCGCTCTTACCTATACATAGATATGCTCACCACCCAAGCAGAACTGACTCGTCGCGAGCAGGTAGCCCCAGAGCACTATCTGCTCACTTTTGTCTGTCCGCCTATTGCTGAGCAGGCGCAGCCCGGGCAGTTTGTGCACCTGCGGGTGACCAAGGGCCTGGAGCCGCTGCTGCGCCGTCCGTTTAGTGTTATGAATGTCAATCTATCCCAAGGTAGTTTTCAACTACTAATACAAGCGGTGGGCCAGGGTACGCAAATTCTTGCCCAGGCACAAGCCGGAGCGGTCTTTGACCTACTGGGCCCGGTGGGCCAGCCTTTTCCATTGCCGGATGGTGCCGAGCAGGTACTGTTAGTGGCCGGTGGGGTGGGGGTGGCACCATTGATATTCGTGGCCGAGAGGCTCAAAGAGCAGCCTGCACCTTGTTATGTCCAAGGGCTGTTTGGAGCTCAGACCGAGGACTATCTCTGCTGCTGGCTGGAGTTTTCTACTCGTTGTGACGAGTTCGCCACGGCTACCGAGGACGGCAGCGCCGGAGAAAAGGGCCTGGTTACGGACCTTTTGGATAAGCAACTTGACCGTGGCGGTGTGGATCGGGTATATGCTTGTGGGCCAGTGGCTATGCTGGCCGAAGTCGCCCGGCAGTGCCAAGAGCAGCAAGTACCTTGCTGGGTATCAGTGGAGCAACGGATGGCGTGTGGGGTGGGAGCCTGCCTGGGGTGTGTCATCCCGACGCGATGCGAGGGCAGCCAGCACTACCAGCGGGTCTGCCGCGAGGGGCCGGTATTCGCCGCCGCGCAGATTGATTGGGAGGCGATGAGCCCTGAGCTCGACCGATGTTGACCTGCGTGTAGACATAGCCGACCTGCATCTGTCCAACCCGGTGCTGGTCGCCTCGGGAACCTTTGGCTTCGGCGAGGAATACGCCGAACTGGTGGACATATCCCGGCTGGGCGGAATCTGTACCAAGGCGGTGACGCTGGCGCCCCGGGCGGGCAATCCCCAGCCGCGAATCTGGGAGACACCGGCGGGGATGCTCAACGCTATTGGCTGGCAGAACCCCGGGTTGGAGGTATTTCTGGAAGAAAAACTGCCCACCTTGCGCCAATATGAAGTGCCAATTATTGTAAATGTGGCGGGCGAGACCCGGGCGGAATATGTTGAACTTGCTGCCCGCCTGGATAATGTTGCGGCCATCTCGGCTCTGGAGTTGAATATATCCTGTCCCAATGTTGAGCACGGAGGTCTGCAGTTTGGTGTGGCGCCGGATTTGACCGAAGACTTAGTGGGCGCAGTGCGCCAGGTCACCGACCATGTGCTCATCACTAAACTCTCACCGAATGTAACTGATGTTAGCGCCATAGCGCAGGCCGCGGTGGCCGGCGGCAGTGACGCGTTATCATTGATTAATACTCTGGTCGGAATGGCCATTGATGTAGAGGGGCGGCGCCCCGCGCTGGCTAATATCACCGGGGGGCTGTCCGGGCCAGCCATCCGACCGGTGGCAGTACGGATGACATGGCAAGTGGCCGAGGCGGTGGATGTTCCCATTATCGGCATGGGCGGCATAACTACTGCGGAAGACGCCCTCCAGTTCATTATGGCCGGTGCCAGCGCGGTAGCCGTGGGCACGGCCAATTTCGTGGAGCCGACTGCCGCTCTCAGCGTTATTGATGGCCTGATTGAGTATTGTCGCCATCATAATGTGGCCAGAATAACTGACTTAACAGGCGCAGCCCACAGCGGGCGTCAGTAGGAGCGACATTCTTGTCGCGACCAAGGGTTGCGGATGGTTTACTATATATGCTCAAGCAACTGCCCCTGGTAAGAATAAGCCCCGAAGATTACCAGTTCATTGAGCAGACCTGCCGCGAGTTACTGCAGGAAGCACGGCATGTCGCCGATGACGACACGCCCCTGTATTACCCGGGCGGCGGCTACGAGGCCTGCTGGACGCGGGATTTTTGCTATATGGTGGAAGGTGCGGGGCATTTGATGCCGCCTGATGAAATCCTGGGCGGTATTGATTACTTGTTAGCCGGTCAACGCGACGACGGCGCTATTCCTGATCGAGTGGGAGCTGATGGAACACCAATATATCTCGTGCACGGTAACCAGCCGCCAACCGATAATGCCCAGTTCGTGGTGAAAATAGTAGATGCCTATGTAGCCCTTACCGGTGACTTTGATGCCTTTATGGCCCGGCGGGGACGATTGTACGAGGCAATGGAGCAAGTGGCCCACAGCGACGATGGGTTAGTATTCATTGACCCCAATCATCCCCATTCGTCCTATGGCTTTACCGACGTCGTGGCCAAGACCGGCAAGGTTTTGTTCTCCTCCCTGCTATATTGGGAGGCCTGTCGGCGGTTGGCTAGACTTTGCGCTCAAGCTGAATACCACGAAGAAGCCCACGACTGGTACGAACAAGCCGAGCGGGTGATTAACAGTCTGCCGCAATTCTATGATGAAGAATATGGATTATACTGGGCCGCGTCCGAGGATTGTCGCCAGTTAGATTTATGGGGGAGTGCATATGCAGCGGTGATTCGCGTAGCCTCCAAGAGGCGGGCTCGCCTGGTCGGCCAATTCTTCTGTGAACTGGCTGAGGTAGCAACCTGGCGAGGGCATGTTCGCCATCTACCGGTGGGAGAGTACTGGGAGCGGCTGCTAAGCCCGATAGAACCGGAGAGTTATCAGAATGGTGCTTTTTGGGCGGTGCCTACCGGCTGGGTGGCACAGGTTATGGCGACAGTTGATGCTGGGGCCGCGCAGCAGTTAATATCTGATGTGGTGGAGGTTTGGCGCACCGAGGGCGTCTACGAATGTATAAGTCCGTACGCACCGCCGCGAGGGCGAGGCTATGTCGCCAGCGCTGCCAATGTACTGGCTGTGGTGAGGCCGACCTGAGATGCTCATTGACCGGCTCAAGGAGCAGGTAGAGAGACAAATAGGGAAGCCTGTGATTCTGCGCGGCCTTCAGTCGCCTGCCCCTGAGTTTCGGGGGCGAATAACCGAGCGGCCCGGCTATGTGTTAGTGGAGTACCGCGACGATGTGGCGGGCTATTTCTGGCATTATGATACGATTCGCCGGCTGTTGGCATTGGTAGCCGAAGGCCAGCGCAATGTCACACTATGTGAAGGGGACATCATATTCCCAGACATTCCGATGAACCAGTCTGGTCAATGATGATCCCGGGCGCGGGGCGTCTCGTGCATCTAATTCACGGACAGGAGGGACGCCTGTCCCACCAAATATTATGATACAGACAGTGATTAACTCGGAGATAAATCGGCTTAGATTACTCGCCTGGACAGGAGCAGTTGTATTGGCTGTGAGCCTGGGCTCGCTGTCCTGCGGCGACGAGAATTCCACCCATCCGCCGCCGGTGGTTGCTACCGTCAACGGTCAGCCAATTACTAAAGATGCACTTGTAGAGCAACTCAAGTATGGTCCTGGGCCCTCACTGTTAGTGCAGATGATTGATGAGCGGCTCATACTGACCGAGGCGCGCCGCCGCCAAATCCAGCCATCTGCCCAACAGATTGAGTTGAAACTCAGTACCGCCGTCTCTCGCTCTGGCTCCCGCCAAGCCCTGACCAGCCTGCTCCAGAAGCAGGGCATGTCGCTGGACGAATTTAAGGATCGCCTGCGCCGGGACGCGATGCTGGACGAAATAGCCATTCAGCAGATCTCAGTCAGCCAGGCAGATATTAAGCAATACTACCAGCATAATCAAGAGCAATTCTCCTATGGGGAACAGGTGCGAGCGCGAATGATATTGGTAGAAACTAAACAGAACGCTGAGGCCGTTATGTCGGCCTTAGAGGCGGGTGGCGACTTCGCCGGCTTGGCGAAGGCTCTGTCCATTGACCCGGGTACTGCTGACCAGGAAGGGGATATGGGCTACTTTGAGCGGGACGATTACGCCCCGGAGATTACCCAGGTGGCCTTCGGCCTCCAGACAGGTGAAATGAGCGATATTTTTGAGGCCCCTGATGGGTATTGCATCCTGAAAGTTGAAGACCGCCGGCCCGCCGGAGTCAAGCCAATAGAGCAGGTTCAAGACGAAATAACTGCTCGCCTCAAGCAAGACCGACAGGCCCAGATGCGCAAGGAATGGCTCATCGCCCAACGCCGACGGGTCCAATTGACTATCAGCGATAAGCGTCTGCAGCAGGCTGTTGAAGCCTTGTTGAAGATTGCGCCACCACCAGACCCGTACCGGTTTTAGGCAATAGATGGGAGACCAACACCTTGTTGTCGGTTCCCCGGGTGAATATTGCAATCAATGCTATGGAGGAAAACACTAATGGCTCACTTCTGCCAGAATCTGCTTAGCGAGCCGGATTTAGAGCACATTGACCAGGCGGTGTTTCGCATTTTGGCACAGCAAGGGGCCTGGTTTCAGAGCGAAAAGGTGCTGAAGGCTTTGGACGCGGCCGGCTGCCAGATTTACTATGAGCAGGAAACTGTGCGGTTCCCCAAGGAGTACTTGCGTGAGGTCATTGACGCCAACAAATCTCTGAACCGTCCGGAGCCGGACCCTACCACCGGGGAAGAGCCTTATTCAGTTCACGTCGGCGGGGAAGTGGCCCAATTTGTGTTTGATTTTGAGCAGTTTGACAAACATCCCGGCACCAAAGAGGATTTCATCAACCTGACCAAGTGGGCCTATGCGCTTAACGAAGGCAAATCCGCAGTTGGACCTATGGTGCTGATGCGGGAGGTACCCGCGCCTATCGAGCCTCTGGAAGCCTTAGTCCTGCTATACGAGTACACCGGCCAACCCAGCAGCGTATATACGTTGGACGCGGCACAGTTAGACTATGCCCGGGAGATGTGGGGCATAATTACCGGCGAGCCTGATGACATCGGACGCCACAGCACCACGTGCATATCCATAATTACCCCCCGGCGGATGGACAGGCGCACCGGGGACTATCTGGCCCGGCGGGCTGAATTAGGCTATACGTGGGTGGCGCTTACCCAAGCAATTAGCGGGGGAACGGGGCCAGTAACCGTAGCCGGCACCATAGTAGTGGGAGTGGCTGACCTGCTGGCGGCGTGGGGAGCAGTGCATGCGCTGAATCCCGACCTGGGACTGACAGGTGCTACTCTGACCGGAGCGATGGATATGCGCACCGGCAATATGAGCATATCTTGTCCCGAGTCCCTGCTGCAGGATGCGGGCATCTGCGAGGTATTCCGCCGGCTATATGGCGGAGGCGTCACGGTCGCTTGCAGCGCGGAGTATACCGACGCCCGCGTCCCTGGCGTTCACGCCACCTATGAGAAGGCTATCAAAGCCCTGTTAATCAGCGAGTACGTGGGCACGCCGCCTTCTATGGGAGCCGGCCTGATAGAGAATGGTATGACCTATTCACCAGAGCAACTGCTGCTGAACCGCGAGATGGGCGAGTTCCTCCGCCGCTACTATCACGGCTTTGCGGTGAATGATGAAACCATCGCCCTGGACGACATACTGGCGGTGGGTTTTGGCCGCCAGCATAGTTTCGTAGAAACAGACCACACCATGCGACATTTCCGTGAGGTATGGTATCCCAAGTATTTTGATCGCAGCATTTGGGAGGATGGGCCGCGCGAATTGGCTAAAGAGCGAGCCATTGCGGAGAAAGCTCACGCTGAGGTCCAGGAGATTCGGCAGCGCTATGTGGCCCCCCAGATTGATGCGGATAAATTGGCGGCTCTGCATAGGGTGGTTGACAAGGCGGGACAGCAACTGCTGGGATAAAACTCAACAATAACCCATCGGTTATCAGGTGGAAATTCTGAATGCAGCAGGACACTGACAAGGCTGAGGCGGCCGCCGGGACCAGCGCTGCGGTGATAGAGAGCAGGCCGATCCGGCTGATGGCGATGTTGGTGGTGGGCTTGGTACTGACTTGGGGAATGGGTTACTGGATTCGCCAAGCGGAGATAATTGCGTTGGCCTGTCAGATAACCGAGGCCGTCCCCCCTATCCCGGCCACCACCGTACTGCTCCTTTTGCTGGCTATCAATCCCCTGCTGCGCCGGCTGCCGCTGGTGCGCAAGTTGTCTACCGGTGAAATCGTGGTGGTCTACCTTTTTGTGACCGTAGCGACCACGATGTTCGGCTGCGGTATAGTGCGCTATCTGATCGCCTGCATTAGCGCCCCGTATTACTACTCAACGCCTGCGACGCCGCTGGAGATACTGACGCCGGGCATTCCCGCCTGGCTCGCACCCCGGGACCCGATGATCCACAAGTGGATGTATGAAGCCTCACCCACCGGAGCCGTGCCCTGGGGCCCGTGGCTGGTCCCCATCGCGGCGTGGGCCGGGTTCTTCTTGATCTTTGGCGGCACCGTGCTCTGTCTGATGCTGTTGTTTGCCGACAGTTGGATAGACCACGAACGTCTGGTCTTCCCGCTGGTGCGGCTGCCCCTGGAGATAATGGGCAGTCAGACTGGGGTATCATTCTTCCGCAATCCTATGACCTGGGTGGGCATAGGGGTGGCGGCGGTCCTGAACCTGATTAACGCCGTGCGGGGGGTATTCTTTAATGGGCCCTCGGGAGGCCTGCGCTTTGACCTGGGCAACCAGTTAAAGGACTATCCCTGGCAGGCGCTGCGCCCGATTACTGCCCACGTCCGCCCCGGGCTTATTGGATTGGGCTATCTGGTCTCTACTGAACTTTCGTTCTCTATCTGGTTCTTCTATCTGTTCCAGAAGTTCCAAGCCTTGGGGCTGAGCATGGCCGGCTATCGGCTCGGCGGGATGCCCTTCACTCAGGAGCAAGGAATCGGGGCTTATCTGCTTCTGGGACTTGTATTGCTGTGGAAGGGCCGAGGCGTGATACAGCAGGCATGGCAGGAGTTGGTCGGTAGCAAATCTCGGAATGAGCGGGCCCACGGGTGGGCGTTGGTGGGTGTGGTAGTAGGCATTTTCGGGGTGATGGCCTTCTTCGTGGCGGCGGGTATGAAGCCGTGGCTGGCCGGCTTGTATCTGGGAATACTATTGTTAGTCGCGCTGGCTTATGGACGGCTGCGGGCGGAGACCGGAGTACCGCTGCTTTGGGCGTTCCCCTTCGGCCAGCAGCATAAGGTCATCTGGAACTTCCTGGGCCAAGCCCGCGTTATCGGCTCGGGGGCGAACCTGGCTTCACCGACGATGTTTGCGCTGCTGGCCTTTATGTCGCGGGGCTATTTCCTAACCGTCTCGGCCTACGATATAGAGGGCATTCGCCTGGGTCAGCAGTCCGGCGTGAATTGGCGGCAAATCTCTACTACGGTGATGTTTGCTATTGGTCTGGGTGCGGCGGCCGCCTTCTTCTTCCACCTCCAGCCCTATTACCAGGAAGGTGGGATCGGCCTGCGCGGGGGTATCTGGGGAGCGAATATGGCCCAGCAGGAGTACGCCAATGTCCTGCACGGAACCCAAGTCCCTGTCCCCCCGGACACCTCGCGCATAATTGCCACCTGTTTTGGTGGCCTACTAATTGCCTTAATAGAAACAGCGCGGGCGCGCTGGTTCAACTTCCCCTTCCACCCGACAGGTTACGCCGTAGCCTGCTCCTATGGCCACTTAGTGTGGGCCCCGTTCCTGTTAGTCTGGATTGCCAAGACCTTACTGCTGCGCTATGGAGGGGCTAAGTTGTACCTACGCGCCCTGCCCGCTTTCCTGGGCTTTGCGCTGGGTCACTTCATAACCGCCGGGCTTATTTGGGGCTCACTATCCGCGGCTCTGGGCGGGCCCTTTCTGCACTGGGGCGTGTGGTTCGGTTAGCGCGCGCCCATCTGTATCATACGAAAGTATCACAAATAGGGGGTAATTTCCATGCGGGGAATCGCGCAAGGCAAAGTACTCGTTGGAGCGATGACATTGCTCGTCTGCTTATTTATTGGAGGTAGAGGTGTTTACGCTGACCTTACCATTGTTGCCGAGGGGCGGCCGCGGGCGGTTATCCTGATCCCGGATGATCCTTCGCCCGTGGTCTGTGAGGCGGCTGACGAGTTGGCCCGCGTGATAGAGAAAGCCAGTGGGGCGCGGCTGCTTATCTATCCTGAGAGCGAATACTGGGACCGCCATCCGGGCTGGCCGGCCAGTTTCGCCACGCGGCTGGTGGTAGGCAACTGCGCTATTGTCCAAGAAAGTGGCATCAACCTCACGGAACTTCCCCCCGAAGGGTTTGTCATCAAGACCGTCGGCAATCACGTCATCCTGGCCGGCCGCGACGAACCCAGCGTTGGTTGGTCTACTCGCGGCCAGCGGTTGCCTGCCTCCACCAGAGGCACCTGGCACGCAGTGTGCGCCTTTCTGGAGGATTACCTGCGCGTGCGCTGGCTATGGCCCGGGCCATTGGGCGAAGTTATCCCGCCCACAGATAATATCGCAGTGGGAGATATTGACCGCACGGACGCTCCCGCCTTAGTCTCGCGTATCCTGCGGCCCCATTGCTTCTACGGCTCTGGCTGGCACAACGCGGCGCTGGAATTGGGACTGACCAATCAGGAGCAATTTGCTATGTCCCAGGAACTGGACCGCTGGTCCGACCACCAGCGCCTGGGCGCCTCGATTAATATCGCATCTACCGAATTCAGCAAAGAATGGCTGGAGGAATTTGGCGACGAGCACCCGGAATGGTTCGCCCTTCAGCCCAGCGGCCGGCGGCTGCTGAGTTTCGGCGGGGGCTACAAGGTGCGGATGTGCTTGTCCAATCCCGGGGTCATTGACGAGGTCGTGCGCCGAATTGTGGCTTACGTGGACGAGCACCCCGACATTGACGGCTACGGCATCGCCCCCAGCGATGTATTTGGCTCTTACTGTGTCTGTGATAAGTGCACAGCCTGGGGACCGACCACCAGCGACCTGGTCGCGCGACACGCAGCAGCCGTAGCCGAGAAGGTCAAGGCGCTGCGTCCGGGAAAGCTGGTGCACGCTCTGGCCTACCACAAATATGATGCGCCACCACAGTCCGAGGTTATCTTACCTGACAATGTCGTGCTCTCCTACGTCGGAATTTGGTACTTCGGTTACTTATGCGACGAAGTTCACCAGAGATCCGTGGAATACTGGGACGGCTGGGCCGAGATTTGCTCAAAGATGGTCTGGCGACCTAATAACTTCTGTATGTTCACCGGTGTTCCGAAAGTATATGTGACGAAGTTAGCCGACGATTTCCGCCATTTCTACAACAATAAGATGATCGGTGTGGATTTTGACCGTCTCGGGCCCAACTGGGCCAATGATGGCCTGAATTACTACGTGACGGCACGCCTGTGCTGGAATCCGGAGACTCCTGTAGCGCAGATCGTGGATGACTACTGCGAGAAGGGGTTTGGTGCAGCGGCTGCTGCGGTGCGGGAGTATTTCGCCGAACTGGAAGAGATAACCGAGCAAGTCGCCGCGGCTCGGCCAACGGATGACGATGTGCGCGAGATCCCGGCTTACTACACCGCCGACCAACTTTCCACACTGCGGGCCATTCTGGACCATGCCGCGCAGACCGCCGCCGACCCTGTGGTCACCGAGCGAATCGCTTTCCTCAGCCAAGGGCTGGAATTCGCCGAAATTGAGTCGCCCCTGTTCTGCGCTGTCCAGCAGACGGGTGAGAAGAAACCATCAGAGGCTGAAATTGCCCAATTTCGTGAGCTGTTAGAGCGCCGCCAACAATTCGCGCGTGACCATTATGACTCCTGGGCAGTGGATGTCGTCGGAGTGTACGGCCGGAACCAGTCCTGGCTGGAGGAGCAGCTCTTCGTCGAGCCGAAGGCTGGTATATTTGACGATTTAGCCAATGCCTATGACGAGGTTATGCAACTGCCCGAAGAGTGGGAGTTCCAGTTAGATCCGCAACTGGTCGGCGAGAACGAACAGTGGTTCGCGGTAGATTATGATGATTCTGACTGGAAGCCGATTATCGTCGGCGACTTCTGGGAAAACCAGGGCTACGAGGACTACGACAGCGCGGCCTGGTATCGGCGGCGCGTAGAATTGCCCGCGGACCTGGCCGATAAACAAGTTGAATTGTGCTTTGGCGGCGCTGATGAAGTGGCGCACGTGTGGGTCAACGGTATCCTTGCCGGTGGCCACGATATCGGTCCCGAGGGCTGGGATAAACGGTTCATCATTGATATAACACACCAGGTAAAGCCCGGCGAGGAGAACTTGATTGCCGTGCGCGTGATTGATAGCAATCGTATGGGCGGCCTGTGGCAGCCGATTAAGGTTGTAACGCCTAAGTCCTCCCTAATTCCTATCAAGGATGTTTGGTTGCGCTCAACCTCCCCTGATGCCGCGTACGGCAGGAGCAACACGCTGGCGGTGGGGGCTCACGACCTATTCCGCTCGGTCCTGGCCTGGCAGTTGCCGGAGAATCTGGACAAGGTGACTATCGGCGCGGCGCGACTGGTCCTGCCCTTGCGTTACCATACGGGCGACGCTTCGTACGCGCTGTATCGGTTCACCGAGGACTTCTACGAGCCTAAAGTTAACTGGAACACCATAGATGGGACTACCCCTTGGGCAGGCGAGGGTGGGGCTGGTGGGGCGATAGCGGGCGAACCGGTGGCCCGAGCGGACCTCGCGGCGGTGTCCGCCGAGGATGTGGAGCGGTCGGCGATGCCGCCCGCGCTGGTATTTGATGTGACGGAACTGCTCAGGTCCTGGGCCGGTGAAGAGCCGCCCTACGGGGTGCTCATCGTTCAGGACCCACCCCGGGAGGGCGTTACCCTCTCGCCGCACTCCCGCGAGGCCGACGACCTCGCCCTGCGCCCGCGGCTGGAGATTGACTATGCTCTCGCTCCTTGAGGCACCGTGCCGCTGTGGCGGCGGGCACTACATTAGTCAGGAATAGAAAAAAAAAGGCCCTTGACAGCCAGATTAGGATGTGATATGATAAAAGTGGTGAGGGGAAACAGTAACACCTGCAAACTGGTGGAGATGATAATGTATGATTGTCTCTCTGTCGGGAAGGTGTACCTATAAGTTAGCAATAGCCCAGAGTTCTGATAGCGCGTGGATGATTAGCGGGCCGCGTACTCCTGTATGGAGGCGCGGCTTTTTGCGTGTCGGTATCCGATACGTGGGGCTTTGTAGCCTGCTGATGGCAAGGGGGTGAGTGCTTTCCTGGTAACCAACCATAACAACGTAGGAGGAGCATTCCTGCCGTAACATAATCGCAACAGGAATGTCGCTCCTACAACGGTGATGCCCAGCCGTAAGGAGAATAACACAAGTCGTAAGGTGTACCAAACTTCTCTGCTTGAGACGAGGCAGAGGACAATCTCAAGGAGGTAAGAACAATGATTAGCAAGCGACGTGGATTTACCTTGATAGAATTGCTGGTGGTGATTGCGATTATCGCAATCCTGGCGGCGATTCTATTCCCCGTGTTCGCAAGAGCGCGGGAGAAGGCGCGGCAGACCGCGTGTTTGAGTAACACCAAGCAGTTGACGCTGGCCGGCCTGATGTACGGCAGTGACTACGATGGCCATCTGCCGAAACACTACTCATACGCGTACGGTACCGTACCCTATAATTACTTGTACGGCATTGGCGGTGCCCTAGAACCCTATGTCCCGTCCGAGGGGTTGTTTTCCTGTCCGTCGTGTGGGCCGAGTGTGACTTGGTCGACGCATAGGGTGGCGGGGCTGCCCAATGTGGCCTACGGTAGACAGATGTATGACTATCAGGCCCGTTCCTATTCGGAAGGGGCGACTTATAAGTTTGACGAGTACAGAACTCCCGCCGAGACTGTGTGGCTATTCGAATGCAGTACCTATGGCGCAACGTCTCGAATTGGCGACACCACTCTCTGCCCGTTCTGCCAGTACTCGGGCAGAAGCTATGGCATAGGCGACCGCCACACTGACGGCGGTAATCTGGGCTACATTGACGGCCACGCCAAGTGGTCCAGCTACGAGGACATGGTGGATGGATACTTACTGTATGCTGCGGGCACCGACATGAACGACCCAAGGGTAAGATCCGACGCCATCCGGTGGGGTCACGCCCACCACCACAACTGGTACGGCTTGGGGCCGTAGCCTGACACCCCCGCCAAATGGGGGGTCATGGACCTCATAGGCAAACTGAAGGGCTGGGCTGCCTCAGCCCAGCCCTCCAGGCTATTTTGCCTCGGGGCAGGAATTATCACAAAAGGGAGAGAAACCGATAAGGAGGTTGGAGAATGCCCAAATTACTGCTGCTATTGTTGATTGTCGTTATGATGTTCTCGTTGGCGTGTACCGGGTCAGCGCCCGACTACCAGAAGATAAGTGAGCAGACGTTTCCAATGCCGGCTGACCCGATGACGGGGAAAGCAATGCAGCACATGCAAGTGACGATTAGTACGGCAAATGTGCGCGGAGCAAGGGCAATAGCAAACGATGTGGTTAAGAAATCCGGCGGTGCCTACGACGCGATAATCATTGGCATCTACTCGGAGGGTGCCGGACCAGACGTAGCTGACCCCGAGCATGTATTCTCGTGGACAAAGGAGAGGGGCCTGAAAGAAATCCGTTAGCCTTATGTCATCCTGGCATCCGCCCTTTGGTCTGTAAAATGGGCACGCCAAGTGGCTTCACCATAGCGCAATTCGCAAGGGGATGCGAAGCTTGGCGTGTGACGATTAGGTCTAACGCTGAAAGCAGCTTCGCGGACATAAGGCAGGCCAGGGCCACCTCGGCCCTGGCCTGTGTCTCGGCATAGCACTTGTTAGCGACTTTCAAGTTTAGAGGCGCGGCAGCCGCTTGCGAAGGTCATACCCGCGGATAAAGGGAAATAATGCTTCGTCATACCACCAAAAAGGAGGAGCAAACAATGAACGTCTTACACAGCGGGTTGGTGACGACGGTGCTGGTGGCCACTCTGGCAATGGTCACCGGGGGAGGTTGGGCGGAGGAGGAGAGCGGGGATGAGCCAGTTCTGTCCGGGCAGGATTTCATCGCGGTGAAGAATCCGGTGCTGCTGCCCCCGCGCCTGCCGGCGCAGCGCGTCCCGCTGGGCCCTGGCTATAAACCCAGTATCGCCCTGCTCAAAAGCGGTGAACTGCTGGTGGTCGCCTTTACCTCCCGGCGGCCGGAGGGTGCGGAGGGCTTTGAGGAGTACTTCATCAGTTGGCGCTCGCCGGATGCTGGAGTCACCTGGTCGGGACCCGAAGAGCTGCAAGGCATTACCGGGCGTGAGCCCTTTCTGACCGTCCTGAGCGATGGGACGCTGCTGCTGAGCAACCACCTCCTGTCGCAGGACATCAATAATAAGGAAGACTTCTGGTACAGTCACATTCGCCGCTCCACAGACGAAGGCCACACCTGGGAGAGCCACCGGATAGGCAAAGAAGATGGCTTCCCGCCGGACGGTAAGGGCACGGCCACGGATCGGCAGGCCGTGGAGTTGCCTGATGGAACCGTGCTGTTGGGCGTCTCCACGGGTATGAACGCTGGCCTGAAGACTTATATGTGGCGCTCCACGGATTTCGGCAAGACCTGGGACAAGTCTACCGAGTGCGACATTATGGGCTGGCGTGATGTTGACGGGTTCTTCAGCAATTCGGAGACCTTCCGTTTGCCCTCGGGAAAATTGCTGCACATCAACCGCGTGGAGAGCCACCGACATCCCATTGAGGGGCAAGAAGAAAGTAAGCCCGCGCCGGGTTGGGATCAGACTGACCGCAGCATGCTGTGGGAATCCACTGACAATGGAGTGACGTGGCGCAAGGTCCGCGATATGGGTGATTACGGCGAGATGTATCCGCAACTGCTGCAGTTGGCAGACGGACGAATCCTGTACAATTTCACGGTGCGCGACTTGAAGTACCCCCTGGGCATTCAGGCTATCATCAACTACGATGAGGGCGAGACCTGGGACTTTGCCCACGACCGGATTATCGTGGAATCGGGAACCCCCGAAGGGAAGGCGAGCGGCGGCGGATATGGTAATACCATCCAGCTCCCCGACAGCACGCTGCTGACGGCGTACTCGTACCGCGGCGAAGACAACGGCACGCACGTGGAAGTGGTACGTTGGAACTTGCCGCCGGTGGCCCAAACGGAGGAATAACCGATGCTACCGCACCTCAAAGAGATGAGCATTATTGGTCATGGAACGGCGCTGGCGGTCTGGTTTATCTGTGCAGTCATGGGGGTGTTATTGGCCCCTCATAGCGTGGCCGGTGGACCAGCACCGGCCGCCTTCGTGGCCCCCGGACTAAATGTAGCTCTGGGTAAGCCTTATACGCTGGACCCTCAGCCGAATTACCTTACTGAGCCTGGTGACAGAGAGCAGTTGACCGATGGGGAATACCAGGGTGAGAAGGGAACCCTTTGGGTCCAGCCGGGCTGTGTCGGTTGGGCCCACCACCAGTTAGTCACCGCCACTATTGACCTGGGCGAGATTGTACCGATTGCCGGCCTATCCTTTGGCACCGCCGGGGGCGCAGCGGGCGTGGGCTGGCCCTGGGCGATTGTGATATTGGTCAGTGATGATGGCCAGGATTTCCACTATGTCGGCGAGCTTCGCTCGCTATCTGCCGGGTTCGGGGTACCGGCGCCCGCGGGTTATCAGGACCACCGCTTCGCTACCGACGAGTTGAGTACCCACGGGCGCTTCGTGCGTTTGGGTATTGTGGCCGGCACCTGCCACAGTATTATCCGCTACATATTCTGCGACGAAATCGAGGTCTATCAGGGACCCAACGAGATGCTGAACGTGCCCGTGGACGGCCCCATCATCACTGATCTTAGGGCTTTCGTGTCCCAATACGTCCGCATCGCATTCGATATTGCTGAGACTCGAGCGGTGATAGCAACGGCGGGTATTGAAGACGATTTGCGCCAACGGCTCAATAATGAAATCGCGGTCATTGAAAAGGCCAATCAAGCTTTCGCCTACGACGTTCGGGCCAATGCGTTCGGGCCAATGATCGCCCGGTATATCCGATCACTGACCATCACGCTCAGTTGTTTAGCGTCATCGCCCAACTGCGCCGAGCAGAAGGCTTCCCGCCTCTGTTCCTGTGGCACAACAATCGTTGGCAGCGGCTCGGCTTATGGGACCTGCCCCCCAGTCCGCCCAGAAGAAGTCCGACCCTATCGGTCCGGATGATGGGCAACGAAACACGGGCTGAGACAGTCAACATCGCCAACTTCAGCGACGAGCCCCTGAATGCTCGTGTGAAGTTCCTGGGGCTGCCCGGAGGCGAAGCGCCTGAGTACATAACCGTGCGCAAAGCCGAGTACGTGGCAATGCAATCCGGTATCTGGGATGCCAATGCGCTGCCCGTTATCCCCCGCGATAGCGACGGCTGGCGGCTGAGCCTCCCGGCCGGTATCTCGCAGCAACTTTGGTTGAGCTTTCATCCTCAGGACGTGCCCGCGCCCGGCCGGTATCGGGGGCGGGTGGTGGTTGAGATAGAAGGGACCGGCCAGAAATTGGAGAGTCGGCTAAGACTGGTTGTCGAGCCGTTTCAGTTTCCTGACGAGACCACGGTGACGTTGGGGATGTGGGACTACACCGACGGCAGTGGCGGCCCGGGCAACATCCCCGCGACCGTTGCGCACATGCGATCGTGTCACTACAATGCCCCGTGGGCCACGAGCAAAGTCT